>WRKH01000316.1 GCA_009778175.1 Turicibacter sp. | reverse complement strand
GAACTCCGTTCGCCCGCCGCCGCTAAGTTAATGACAGTGGGATGTTATCCGCCCCCCACATGGTCGCTGGTAGTCAAAAACCAACCGCTACAAATTTGTAGCCATTAGCCCACAGTCGAGACCCAAGTAAAACGAACGAAGGGGGTCAAGGGGGCTAGCCCCCTTGCGGGGTGTGGGGGCGCCTGGTGTCCTGTGGACACCGTTTAGGCGTTTGCGGAGCAACCAGAGCCCCACGGTTTTAGAAAGGAGATGGGTTATTATGTTGGATTTGATTGTTTTTGCTTGGTTTGGGTTGTTTATGTATGTGGGGTATAAGCGAGGGTTGATAGAAACTTTGTTTAACTTTGTGTCGCTTATCCTGGCAATAGTGTTGTCAGCTGTTTTGTATCCGATAGTGGCAGGAATGTTAAGGCAAACGGTAATTTTTGATGCGTTAAGAGACTATATAATGCGAACTATGGGTCTGGAAGAAATTGTGAATGTCCATGCAACGGAACGTATCGCAAATTTGCCCGTGCCTGAACTCTTGCGGAATGTGCTGCTTGCAAGCTACCAAAATAGCGATGTCTATGGAGCGTTTGGAATCGGAATTATCGAAGCGTATATAGCCGATTTTTTCGCAGGGCTTGCAATGAATATCTTGGCGATTGTATTTGTTTTTGTACTCGTGAAAGTGGCACTTGCGATATTGTCAAATGTGCTGGACTTGGTGGAGCGATTGCCGATAATACGGACTTTTAACCGAGGCGGCGGCGTTTTGATTGGGTTTTTTAGATGTGTCCTTGTGCTATGGGTGGCTTTTGCCGTTATTACGCTGTTTTTCCTAAATCCAGCCGTGGCGACCATTATGGATATGCTCGAGAACTCCATCATTGCGATTTGGTTCTACAATAATAATCCTATAATATCGGTGCTTGCAAATATTACTTAAAGGGTGTATAATGGAAAATATGTTGGTAAATTTGGAACTTTTGATAAAATGCCTAGCGAAAAAGGAAAAGGCGTTGGCACAAATTGTTGCAATTACGGAAAATCAGGGTTTCCTGCTAGAGAGCAACATAGCACGCAACGAGCTATACCCCTTTTTCATGCAGATGAACGAGGAAAAAAGCAATTTTATCAAGTTAGTTATGGAATACGATCAGGTCTTTGAAAACGTGTTCCGCGAAACTGGTCCAGCACTCGATGCAGAGCCTACAAAATATGGTGCAGAGGTGCAGGAAATGCAACGGCTTATACGTATCATCATGGATTTGGATGTTCAGATACGTGTCAAAGAGGACGAAAACAGCAAAATTCTGACCCAAATATACGATTCGATTAAGCCAGCCGCCAAAACTACCAAGCCCGCTATAGATAGTGGGGAATATGGCAGTGCCAAGACGATTGAGGCCTACAAAAACCAGGACAAAAGGAATTCTGGATAGGGTATAGGTTGGGTTTTGGTAAATGTCGAAAAAGGAGAAAATGAAAATGTATATTGAAAAAAGGTCTATTGCAGTAGCGATTATACTGGCGTTCGTAACGTGCGGCATCTATGTATTGTATTGGCAATATAAGCTGTACGAAAGCCTGTATCGGGCGAACAATCTACCAAGCACCGCAGGTGTTGACTTGTTGCTAAGTATAGTAACTTGCGGTATCTACGCCATCTACATGATGTACAAAATGGGCAAATTGGAGAGCCAAGCTTTCGCAACCCATGATTTGGGCGAAAAGGACGAGGCACTCCTGTATGTGATTCTGTCTGTCTTTGGCTTGGCGATTGTGTCCATGGCGATAATACAGTCCAACATAAACACCTTGGCGGACAATGTAAATAATAGCCATTACGATAACCAAGGCCCATTACAGTAAATTAGCCGTGCAATGCGTGTGAAATCGATACACGAAATATCTTTTGAATGGGGTAAATTTTGAAAACTTTATCTATACAAGAGCCGAACATAAAGGATTTTATGAGACATCTCTTCACTTTGAGCAGCTTTGACGATTTTGAGGTTAGAGGCATCGTTATAAACACCCTGACTCGCTTTGAAATATCGGGCGAGCGTATTGAAAAAGCCGAAAAGATTGGAGAAGCCGAACAGGGTGAAGAGAGTCATTGCACGTGGAGGGATTTATGCCCCTATGTACGCAACATAATAAAGGGCAAAGAAAAACCGCAGTCTATGGAGATAAAATTTGCCCTAGCCGAACCTGAAAAGCTACACAAAAACGCTGCCGCTCTATTTATCATTATGAGGTACAGCTCGCAGATTACCTGCGTAACGGGCAGCAGCCAAAAAAATTTCGAGCTTAACAAGATTATAGATTCCGAATGGGATAGTTGGGTTATCGCCTTTTTCAAGCAGTTGGGCATAACTTTTACCCTCGATGATTCTTAAGCCGATGAAAGTGTGAACAATACTGATGGGTTTGTGGTTTTATTATGCAGTCGGAGCGGCGATATTTGCCGCCCTTACAACGATTTTGGCAAAAATCGGCTTACAGGATATAGATTCCCATGTGGCGACGGCGGCGAGAACTTTTGTGGTGCTTATTTTTGCATGGATTATGGTGCTTATCGTGGACTCTCAAAACAATATTGCCACCATTGCCACTAGAACTTGGGTTTTTTTAATCCTCTCTGGGCTCTCTACGGGGGCTTCGTGGCTCTGTTATTTTTATGCACTCAAAATCGGCAGCGTGAATAAGGTTGTACCTATCGACAAAAGCAGCACGATTATAACAATGCTACTGGCTTTCATATTCCTGTCAGAACCTTTTGGCATATATACCGCCGTCGGGATGCTCCTGATGGCTGTCGGCACTTGGCTAATGCTCGATTTAAAGCAAGAAAAAGCGAAAAAAACGGGTCAATCCTGGCTAGTTTTCGCCCTATTATCAGCCCTTTTCGCAAGCCTCACGGCAATTTTCGGCTCTATCGGCATAGCTGACATAGAGGCGAATCTCGGGACGGCAATCCGCACAACGGTGGTACTTCCCCTAACTTTTGTCATGCTTTTTCTCACAAAGGGTAACAAGCGAATCGGCAACATCACAAAAAAGAGCCTATTTTTCCTGTTAATCTCTGGCATAGCAACGGGTGCGAGCTGGCTGTTATTCTACCATGCACTCCAACTGGGAAATGCCAGCCAAGTCGTCCCAATCGATAAGCTAAGCATCCTTTTCACAATGACTTTTGCGGCTTTTTTCCTAAAAGAGAAATTTTCGGCAAAGACACTCTCAGGCCTAGCCCTTCTGACAATAGGCACACTACTCCCCATATTGCTATTTTAAGAAACAAGCCGCCAAAAATTGCAACGAAAAAACAAAACAAAACGAGCGGGTCTGGGGGCGCGTCCTCAGCGGCAAGACGGTCTTGTGCCAGGTGTTGGGCAGAGACCCACGGTTTTAATTTTTGGAAAAGAGAGTTGCAATGGTTTTTGTTTTGTGTTAGAATGGTTTTGTAGAATTTAGTTGGGTAATAAGCACGAGGTAAAGAAGATGAATAATCAAACTTTATTTAACAACATGGCACAAACTTTGCAGAAAATTAAAACCGATGTGGGTATGGAGACTTTCGAGGATTCTAGCCGATTTACCGTAGCTATCGCCAATGTGCAGATTAGATCCGAAGAAACGCAGGTAAAAAATTTGCTCCGCATAGCAATATGTGATTTGAACGCTTTTACACGCTTAAAAAAAGCGAAATCTGACAACTCTTCCCTTGCACGTACCAGTATAGCTCAAGAGATGGCGAAAAACTATAAAATACACGAAGAAATTGCAACAGGTGTTATCGAATGTATTGCCGTAGCGGCAGGTTTTCAGCCGACTACCCGAAAGCGTCCCGCCCATGTACAATCTATCACAAAGAAACATGAGCATCACCCAAAGATTCATAAGCCTACAATCGAAAAAACCGTCGAGGTGGTTAAGCCTACAATCGAAAAGATTGTCGAAGCTGTGCCGAAAAAACCATTTGAAAAGCCCGCAATAAAGCCTATGACATACCCAAAACGCCCGATATTGGAGCAACCGAAACAAATTCTGAAAAGACCAGAAACCAAGCCCGAACCATTAAAGAGAGTAGCAATAGAGCCGATAAAGACACCGACAGCACCAGCTCGAACAAGCGGCGGATTCGGCGGGTTTGCGGGTGCTGGTGCAAAACGTATCGTCTATACTGTCGGATCGAAAGTGCAATTTGGGAAACACGAGTGGATTGTCCTAGATGTACAAATGGGCAAGGCTTTATTGCTTACGAGCACTGTGGTAGACAAACGAAAGTATCACGATCAATACAGAAAAACGACCTGGGCGGATTCCACTTTACGTCAGCATCTAAACGGTGTTTTCTTGAACAGTTTTAGTGATGCTGACAAGGAGCGTATAATCAAGACAACTGTAATGAACAACAGCAACAGCTGGTATGGCACAGACGGCGGCGAGAACATAGTTGACAAGGTTTTTCTGCTTAGCATTGAGGAGACGGTAAAATATTTCGGGGACAGCGGTCAACTACGTCAACGTCCCACAAACAAGGCATACTGGATAAACGATCAGCACAACGCTTCCCGCATAGCCAAGGACAGCACGGGTTCTGTTTGCTGGTGGTGGCTACGCTCTCCAGGGGTTGACTCTATGCACGCTGCACGCGTACTCCCCGACGGCTACATTCTAATAAACGGCATCGAAGTAATAATGATAGGCGCAGGCGGCGGCGGAATCCGCCCCGCCATATGGGTAAAGACTTAAGACCGTGGGGCTCTGCCCCGCGTCTGGTGCCCAGTGGACACCGTTTAGACGTTTACGGAGTAACACCCCGCAAGGGGCTCTGCCCCTTGACCCCGCCACTTTGAAAAGTGGACAAACTTTAAATTTGGGGTTTTGATTGCCGAATGTTTTGAGGGTTGGCATTAGTAGGGGCGGATAGAATCTGCCCGCGACCGCTCGATTTTGAGGTTTTGACAAGGGGCTTTTGCGGTAAGGCGATAAACACGTGGTTAAAGCAGATATTGCTTTATGTAGTCCTACGTTTTTAGGACGGATATGATTTTAGTAAAGGAGCAAGAATTATGGCAGAAATTTTTACAGGGATAGGGAAAATCCCATATGAGGGCCCTAAGAGCAAAACACCCTTGGCATTTAAGTTTTACGATGCTGAAAAAGTGGTGGCTGGCAAGAAGATGAAGGAACATCTTCCGTTTGCTATGGCTTGGTGGCACACGCTATGTGCTGAGGGGCGAGACATTTTCGGTGCTGGTACAACCGACAAGGCTTTTGGGGCGGCTCAAGACACGATGGAACACGCTCGTGCTAAGGTGGATGCAGGTTTTGAATTTATGCAGAAGTTGGGCATAACGGAATTTTGTTTCCATGACACGGATACTGTGCCAGAGGCGGACGACATCAACGAAACCAACAAACGCCTAGACGAAATTACCGATTATATGCTCGTGAAAATGAAAGAAACGGGCATAAAATGCCTGTGGGGAACGGCTAATATGTTCTCAAACCCACGTTTTGTAAATGGCGCAGGCAGCACAAACTCCGCTGACGTATATTGTTTTGCGGCGGCACAAGTGAAAAAAGCACTTGACCTGACCGTGAAATTGGGCGGACGGGGTTATGTTTTCTGGGGCGGCCGCGAGGGTTATGAGACCTTGCTCAACACGGACGTTAAATTGGAGCTGGAAAACATTGCGGCACTTATGAAAATGGCTGTGGAATACGGGCGTAAAATCGGCTTTAAGGGTGATTTTCTCATCGAACCCAAGCCAAAAGAGCCGATGAAACATCAGTACGACTTCGATGCGATGACCTCCATTGCATTTTTACGCCAATATGGACTTGACAAGGATTTTAAGTTAAACATTGAGGCAAACCACGCAACGCTTGCAGGGCACACTTTTGCCCATGATTTGCGAGTAAGTGCGATAAATTCCATGCTCGGCAGTATCGACGTAAATACGGGCGATCCGCTCCTAGGCTGGGATACGGACGAGTTTCCAAAAGATGTATACGACACAACCTTTGCGATGCTGGAAGTTTTGCGTAACGGCGGCATTGCGGGCGGATTTAATTTCGATGCGAAGACACGCCGTCCAAGTTACACTCACGAAGATATGTTCCTAGCCTTCATTCACGGTATGGACACGTTTGCACTTGGCTTGATTAAGGCGGCTGCCATTATCGAGGACGGACGGATTGACAATTTTATCAAGGAAAAATATTCCAGTTTTAACTCTGGGATAGGTCAAAAAATCCGCTCGGGACAGACAAGTTTGGAGGAATTAGCCGACCATGCCGCAAAGCTCAAAAAGCCCGAAATGCCAGGCTCTGGCAAGCAGGAATATTTGGAGTCCGTTGTAAATTCGGTACTGTTTAATAACTAACCGATCGGAAGCATTAAATTGATGTGGGGGCGGGTTATCCGTCTCCACATTTTTTATTTTGCGAAATTTTTTCATCGAGGGCTTTAATTTTAATCGCAGTTGTTGTATAATAGAGAGACTTACAAATGGGGCTTCCGTTTGGAGGTCAAAAAATTACGAAAGAGGTGTTTTTGTGGAGTATTCACAATTTAAGGAGAAACTATTTGCAGAGGCTAAGACGGCAGGTTTTATCGACTGGGAAGCGTATTATAGCACTAGTAACAGTTTTTCCGTCAAGATTTTTAATGGGGAAATCGACGAGTATAAGAACACGGATGCGGGCGGATTGTCGTTTCGGGGCAATTTTGCCGATAAAAACGGCGTTGGGCGGATGGGCTATGCCTATACCGAAAACATTAACCCAGATGTTATCCCTGAACTAGTCAAGAACGCCGCAGACAATGCCAGCAATATTGACGAAGAAATCGAAAAATTATTCGCTGGCTCGGAGAAATATTTGAAACTTTCGGGCTACAATCCCGCTTTGGACAAGGTCAGCGTGAAAGAAAAAATCGACATGGCACTGGCACTCGAAAAAGCCACATTTGCACAGGATAAACGTGTAAAATCCGTGGATTTCTGCCAACTCGGCACGGTGGAAACCGATGTAAAAATCGCCAACAGCTGCGGGCTGGATTTGTCCGATAAAACCAACCTTGCCTATGCTTATGTATATGCACGAGTGGAAGAAAACGGCGTTACAAAGACGGGTTTTGAGATTTGGCACGGGAATGATTTCGCCAAATTTTCGCCTGAAGAACTGGCGAAAGATGCTGTAAAAAGGGCGATTGACAATCTCGGGGCAGCGAGCATCCCAAGTAAAACATATCCTGTCGTTTTCGATAATAAAACGGCTAACAGCCTGTTTATGGCGTTCTGCTCCGTCTTTTTCGCAGAACAGGCACAAAAAGGCTTTTCGCTGCTCAAGGGCAAAGAGGGCGAGCAGGTAGCGGCTTCGATAATCACGTTGCGGGACGATCCTGACGGCGGCGAGGAATCGTTTGGCAAGGTGGCGTTTGATTCCGAGGGCGTAGCGACCAAGCCCAAGGCAATCATTGAAAACGGCGTTTTGAAGACATTGCTGTACAATTTACAGGCTGCCGAAAAAGACAAGGTTGAAAGTACAGGCAATGGGTTCAAGCCATCCTTCCGTGCGGCTGTAACCACCGCTTGCACGAATTATTACGTTGTGCCATCCGATATTTCACACGAAGAAATGCTGTCAAACATACAAGAGGGCATTTTGATAACCACATTAGACGGCTTACATTCTGGGCTAAACCCGATTTCCGGCGATTTTTCCGTCTCTGCCACGGGCTTTATGATTGAGGGCGGCAAGCGAACAAAACCCGTGGAGCAGATAACAGTTGCGGGGAATTTTTACGACTTGATGAAAAATATCGAGACTGTGGCTTCGGACTTGCGATTTTCCATGCCGAATCCCATGGGTACGTTCGGGATGCCATCATTTTTGGTTAAAGAACTGCCAATTTCGGGGCTGTAATAATGGTGAAAAAAATAATCGACAGCCCCGTTGGAAAGCTGACAATAACGGCGGATAAAGAGGCGATAATTGGACTGGATTGGGGTAAAGCCGATGCGTTAGAGCAGCAATCCACACCGCTAATAGCCGAATGTGAAAAGGAATTGGCAGCCTATTTTGCAGGAGAGCTGAAGATTTTTACCGTGCCTATAAAATTCAAGGGTACTCCTTTTCAAGAGGACGTGTGGCGGGCACTTACGACTATTCCGTACGGAAAGACCGTCAGTTACGGCTTTATTGCAAAACAAGTCGGAAAGCCCAAAGCATCTAGGGCGGTGGGCGGTGCAAACCATAATAATCCCATCTCCATTATAGTACCCTGCCACAGAGTAATCGGAACAACTGGCAAACTTGTTGGTTTTGGCGGCGGCTTAGATGCTAAGGAATATTTGCTAAAACTAGAGGGAGCCATTTTCAAAAAATAAAATAAGAAACTGTGTTCAACCCCCCAAGCCGCACAGGCGGATAATATCCGCCCTTACATTAGGGTATCGCCAAATCATGAAATATTTGGATAGTCAAATTAAAAAATGCGGGTCTGGGGGCGCGCCCCCAGCGGGGTGTGGGGGCGCCTGGTGTCCAGTGGACACCGTTTAGGCGTTGCGGGTAGCACCAGAGCCCCACGGTTTTATGGAGTAACAATGAAATATTATCAGGTAGATTCTTTTGCAGATACGCTGTTTAAGGGCAACCCTGCAGGGGTGTGTCTTTTAGAGAATACTTGGTTGGATTCAGCCCTTATGCAAAATATAGCCATGGAGAATAATCTGTCAGAAACGGCATTTGTGCTACATGATTCGAATACCTTTTCGATACGATGGTTTGCACCCTTGGGCGAAGTTGAATTGTGCGGTCATGCCACATTGGCGGCCGCACATATTTTACTTTCGGACATTTCGGGCAAAAGAGAAATTGTATTCGACTCCAAGCAGGGCAAACTAACCGCTAAAAAAATAGGCTCGCTTATAGAGCTAGATTTTCCAGCCGACAATATTTACCAAATACCCATATCAGAAGCCCCCGCTTGTTTTGACCAACTACCTAAAGAGGTGTGGTGCGGGCGTGAGGAATATATGCTGATTTTCGATTCGGAAAATGTGGTTAGAAATATACAATGCGACTACAACATCGCCGCCAATATCGATTTGTCGGGTGTGATTATAACAGCGGCATCTAGCGAATATGATTTTATTATGCGTTATTTTTGCCCAAAATACGGCATAAATGAAGATCCCGTAACAGGCTCGTCGCTTACGCTGCTTGCACCTTATTGGCAAAAAAAATTGGGCAAAAATACATTTAAGATTTTTCAAGCATCTAAGCGAGGCGGCGAACTCTTTTGCCGTTTGGAGGGACAGCGGGTAAAGATTGCGGGACACGCCATTACCTATATGTCGGGAGATTTGTATGTTGACAGAGCTACTAAAACCTTATAAAACCATAGCCATAATTGGCATGGCGAAAAATTCGGGCAAAACCACCGTTTTGAACCATATCATCGGTAAACACCCCGACACCTTGGGAATAACCAGTATAGGCCGAGATGGAGAAGTCAAGGATGTCGTTACAAACACAGAAAAGCCGCGCATATTCGTACGCACAGGTACTATAATCGCAACAGCCGCACAATTTTTTGAAAGTGCTGATATTTTGAAAGAGACGTTGTTTGTTACCGATATAAACACCCCTTTGGGGCAGGTTGTTATATTTAGAGCGTGTTCCGATGGTTTTGTCGAGATAGCGGGGGCATCGATAGTATCGCAAATGGGTTATTTGGTGGAATGTATGCGGAATTTCAATGCAAAAAAAATCATCATAGATGGAGCGGTTGGCAGAAAATCTTTAGCAAACCCCCAAATAGCGGAGGCAGTGATATTATGCACGGGTGCAGCAATCAGCCAGAATATGCAAACGGTGGTGGCGGAGACTGCGTTTGCAGTAAAGATGCTTATGTTGCCAAAAATCGACGACGAGAGCTATGTGTATTTACCGAAACTAGTAACCGATCAGCTTTTGGCGGAATATGTAAAAGTGCCGCCTAAAGGGATTATCATTGATGATGCGACCAAATTATTTATTTCGCCGCAAATGTACAAAAAAATGCAGATTAAGGGGATTAAGCTAGGCGTAAAAACCCCGATAAACCTGATAGCCGTTACAATAAACCCAACATCTCCATATGGGTTGGGGTTTGAGTCGCAAAAATTGCTTTCAGGGGTGCAGGCGGTTGTGGATTTGCCTGTGTATGATGTTGTGAAGTATCCGTCCGTGTGCTAGAACGGGCGGATACTATCCGCCCCTACGTTTTAGTCGCATTTGAATACATGAGTTGATTAGATAGCCATAACCTACATCTCCAAAACAAGCCCAACGGGACAATGATCCGACCCGCCTGTTTCAGGGTATATGCGAGCCTCTGAAATATTGCCCCTAAGTGCCTCCGATACCAAAAAATAATCTATCCGCCAACCAATATTCTTTGCACGACAATTTCCCATGTACGACCACCATGTATAGGCGTTTTCGGTAGTCGGGTATTTGTAGCGAAATGTGTCAATAAATCCCGCCTCTAGTAACAAGCCAAACTTTTCTCGCTCTTGCGGCGTAAAACCCGCACTTTTTACGTTTGATTTTGGGTTGGCCAAATCTATTTCCTTATGTGCCACATTTAAATCGCCGCATATAATCACAGGCTTTTTAAGAGCCAAATCGGTTACATAGCTTCTAAACGAATCCTCCCAGTCCATGCGATCGTCAAGGCGAGTCAGTTCTCTCTTTGCGTTTGGTGTGTAGGTGTTTATGTAGTAAAATTTGTTGTATTCTAGCGAGACGACCCGCCCCTCATGATCATGGTGGTCAACGCCAATCCCGTAAACTACCGAGATTGGCGTGTTTTTTGCAAATACCGCCGTGCCAGAATAACCCCTTTTTTCCGCAGAATACCAGTATTCCTTGTAACCGTCAAATGTGAAATCCGCCTGTTCACGTAACATTTTTATCTCCTGCAAGCCCAAAATATCAAATTTTTCCGCCCTGAAAAAATCCATAAAACCCTTTTTCATGCAGGCTCGCAACCCATTCACATTCCATGAACCTAGCTTTATTCTATCCACGGGCTAACTCCGTATAATACATCTCCTCTTGCAACTCCTCTAGCAGTTTGTTTTGGGATTCTTCCGTCTTTTCTTCGGCTTCCAAGTGATGCGACTCTTCTTCAGTATCCTCTACGCCTTCTAAATCGTCTAAATCCTCTACGCCCTCAGAGTCCTCCAATTTCTCCAAACCTACTAATTCGTCCATATCCTCCAAATCTTCGTCGTCTGAAAACTCAAATTCATCCGTTTCATCTTCATCTATGTGCGAATCGACATATTCTTCCTCGAAATTATCTTCGGGCTGGATAGCTGGCGGATATTTTCGAGATTGCTCCAGAATGTATTCGTCGTTGTAATCCTCTTCACATTCAATCTCTATACTCCTGTAGGTCTGCATTCCAGTGCCAGAGGGGATCAATTTTCCGATTATTACGTTCTCTTTCAGTCCGATAAGGGGATCTACCTTGCCCCGTATGGCAGACTCCGTCAAAACCCTCGTAGTCTCCTGGAACGATGCCGCCGACAAAAACGAATCCGTTGCCAAAGACGCTTTCGTTATCCCCAACAACACCCTCGAGCCATATGCTGGCATCTTATTATCCCGTGCCATCTCCTTGTTCAATTCGTCAAATTCCAACCAATCTATCAACGACCCTGGCAGAAACTCCGTGTCCCCGTTGACCTCTATCTTTATCCTCTTCAACATCTGTCGCACGATAACTTCTATGTGTTTATCGTTAATATCCACGCCTTGCAGACGATAAACCCGCTGTACCTCTCGCAAAATGTAATCCTGTACGCCTCGCACGCCCTTAACTCGCAAGATGTCATGCGGATAAACATTACCCTCGGTCAACTCGTCGCCTTTTTCGATGATGTCGCCGCTCTGCACTTTCAGCCTCGATCCGTATGGAATGAGATATTCCTTCTGATCCTTCGTCTCCAAATCGATAACGACCAATTCCCGCCGTTTTTTCACGTCTGTAATGGATACTTGCCCGCCGATTTCTGAAATTATCGCAAGCCCTTTTGGTTTTCTTGCCTCGAAAAGCTCTTCAACACGGGGCAAACCTTGCGTAATATCCTCGTTGCTGGCAATGCCGCCCAAATGGAATGTCCGCATCGTCAGCTGTGTGCCAGGTTCGCCAATCGACTGTGCCGCAATGATGCCCACGGACTCGCCAATCCGCACCTCTCGTCCCGATGCCATGTTCGCACCGTAACATTTTGAACATAACCCAATCCGTGAACGGCACGTTAAAATCGTGCGAATATGTACATCTTTCACGCCAGCCGCCTCGATTTCGTCTGCTTCGTCAGGGCTGATGAGTTCGTCCGCCTTTGCCAGTAATTTACCCGTCTCTGGATGTAGAATATCGTCCACAGCCCAACGCCCACGAATACGATCAACCAGCGGCTCAATGACTTCCTGCCCGTCCATAAACGCCGAAACCCACATTCCAGGCACTTCATCGCCCTCTTTTTGGCAATCCCATTCTCGTATAATAATGTCCTGACTAACGTCAACCAACCGTCTGGTCAAATAGCCCGAGTCAGCCGTCCGCAACGCCGTGTCTGTCAAGCCTTTTCTCGCACTATGCCCCGACACGAAATATTCCAAAACAGTCAGACCCTCTCGGTAATTGGATTTTATAGGCACTTCCAACACCTTGCCCGAGGGATTAACCGTAAGCCCACGCATTCCCGCAAGCTGTTTCATCTGATCCCGAGAGCCGCGTGCGCCCGAGTTTATCATCATAAAAATGTTGTTGTACTGTCCAAGCCCCTCCATCAAATCGTCGGAAATCTTCCTGTTTGCCTCGCTCCACGCCGCAATAACCTTGTCGTGGCGTTCCTCGTCCGTCATGCGACCCCGCCGAAATTGCCGTTGCACCGTTTCTACAATATCCTCTGTATTCTGCAGAATTTCAGGCTTTGTCTTGGGAATTTCCATATCCGAGACGGATACCGTAAGCGAACCTCGAGTCGCAAAGAAAAAGCCCAATTCTTTGATGTGGTCAAGCATTTTTGCCGTCTCGGTCGAGCCGTATTTGTTGATACAACGGGTAATTATCCGCCCCAGCATCTTGCTGTCCACCAACGTGTCAATCTCGTAAATGAATTTGCTCTCCAACGTACTGCGGTCGATAAAGCCAATATCTTGCGGAATACCCTGATTTAACAACGCCCGTCCGAGTGTTATCGGTACGATTTTTGTGTGTTTGTTGCCCTCTTCGTCCTCTATTTCACGGCGGATTTTAATCTTGGCATGAATGGTAATCAGCCGATGTTCGTATGCCATAAGAGCCTCGTCAATATCCATGTAAACATTGCCCTCGCCCTTGTCGCCTGGCTTTTCAATCGTCAGGTAATAAATCCCCAAAACCATATCCTTTGTCGGCACGGTAATCGGTGCGCCGTCGGAGGGTTTTAGCAGGTTATTCGGTGCAAGCAGCAAAAAGCGACATTCCGCCTGTGCCTCGACCGATAGCGGGATATGCACAGCCATCTGATCGCCATCGAAGTCCGCATTGTACGCTGCACAAACTAATGGGTGCAATTTCAAAGCCCGCCCCTCCACTAGCACGGGTTCAAATGCTTGAATCCCCAATCTATGCAGAGTCGGTGCACGATTCAACATGACGGGGTGGTCTTTGATAACGTCCTCGAGTGCATCCCAAATTTCGGGCTGCAACCGCTCGACCATGCGTTTCGCCGCCTTGATGTTAAATGCCACGCCGCCCTGCACCAATTTTTTCATAACAAATGGCTTAAACAGCTCAATCGCCATTTCACGGGGGAGTCCGCACTGGTAAATCTTCAATGTCGGTCCGACAACGATAACCGATCGCCCCGAGTAATCGACCCGCTTTCCAAGCAGATTCTGGCGGAAACGCCCTTGTTTGCCTTTTAGCAGATCGCTCAATGATTTCAAAGGACGATTTCCAGGGCCAGTAACAGGTCGTCCGCGCCGCCCGTTGTCAATCAACGAGTCTATCGATTCCTGCAACATTCTCTTTTCGTTCCGCACAATAATGCTCGGTGCATTCAAGTCCAGCAGCCGTTTTAGGCGATTATTTCTGTTAATGACCCGCCGATACAGGTCGTTCAAGTCGCTGGTGGCGAATCGTCCGCCGTCCAGTTGTACCATCGGGCGTAAATCTGGCGGAATAACAGGGATTGCATCCATTATCATCCATTCGGGTTTGTTGCCCGAGACTCGAAATGACTCGACAACTTCCAATTTTTTGATATATTTCAGCCGTTTCTGACCCGTTGCCGATTTCAAGCCCTCTTTCAGTTCTTCCGCCTCTGCCTCTAAATCGATGGCTTTGAGGAGTTCACGTATTGCCTCGGCACCCATGCCGACCCGAAATGTTTCGCCCCATTGCTCCAACGATTCGTTATATTCACGCTCGCTCAAGAGTTGTTTAGCTTGCAGTTCCGTATCGCCCGCATCGAGCACGACATAAGCGGCAAAATACAGCACTTTTTCGAGCAATCTAGGCGACATATTCAAAATAATGCCCATACGGCTAGGAATCCCACGAAAATACCAAATATGCGAAACAGGGGCAGCCAGCTCGATATGACCAAGCCGTTCCCGTCTCACTTTATTTTTGGTAACTTCCACGCCGCATCTATCGCACACAACGCCTTTATAGCGGATTCTCTTATATTTGCCGCAATGACATTCCCAATCTTTGCTGGGGCCGAAAATGCGTTCGCAAAAAAGCCCGTCTCGTTCGGGTTTCAGTGTTCGGTAGTTGATAGTTTCGGGTTTTTTCACTTCCCCTTTCGACCACGACCGAATTTTTTCGGGCGATGCAAGCCCAATTTTTATCGATTCAAATGTTATCTGCTCTCCCTGCTGCTGCTGTTGTTGTTGCTCCATAATTTTTTACCTCCAAAATCAAAAGATTAAAACCGCGGGGCTTTGCCCCACACCCCACAAGGGGCTCTGCCCCTTGACCCCGCAAGGGGACTAGCCCCCTTGACCCCCATTTTTTGGGATTTTTATTCAGTGGTTATGGGGGAGCGTTTGGCGAATACTGGGGTGGAATTTTCCGACGTTTGGGTCTGGGGGGCGGTAGCGTTCGGGGGGTTTATCGGTGAATCTGTATTCTGTTTCGATAAGTTTCCATTCGCCCGTGGTTTCGTCTTGGTCGTATCTGTTGATTGTAGCATCTACGGGTTCGCCACGCTGAAATGCTAGTACTTGCTCTAGCCCTTTTTTTATGCTTCTAAACAGGCTATCTTCGTCTGTGATTGCATATTCGTCAACAATTACTTTGTTTTTAGTATCAAACATTTTTACCTCATCCTTTGCCTTTGCTCCATGGCTTCAATACCTTTAATGAGCGTTTTTAGTGCATTTATGTAGGCTTTTGACATATTGTCCTGGCTTTTTTTGGAATATATTGCTAGCAGGTACAGCTTTTCATAGTATGCAAAATCAATGTAAATTACTCGTCCGCCACCGCTTTTTCCTTTACCAGCGAGAGGGATTCGCATTTTTCTAGCACCGCCCGTCCCTTGAATAATTTTTCCGATTGTTGTGTTGCACATTACTATATTTTCAATTTGTCGCATATCTTCATCGTCCAAGCCCAAATATTCGCACTGTTTTTCAAATTCTTTCAATTTTACAATAGTTCTAATCTCACTCACTCCCACTTCTCATGCACGGGCGGAATTTACGAAAAAACCCCGCCCGCCGCATCTTCAGAAATGCTACGTTTCGATTTCTTCCAAGACCTCCTCGGTCTCTTCTTCTATCACAGGAATAGGCACCATTCTCGGCCTACGTTTGCGAGTGGGACGAACGTCGTCGTTCTCTTTGCCCGATATGTTGATGTCCATGTTCTCCAATTCTTCCACGGATTCACGCATTTCGACCTCTGTGTCGTCCGCTCGCAGAACTTTTACGTCCAACGAAAGGGCTTGCAATTCTTTGAGCAAAACCTTAAACGACTCGGGTACACCAGGCTCGGGTATGTTCTCGCCCTTTACTATCGACTCGTAAGTCTTGACACGACCTGTTATGTCGTCAGACTTGACTGTAAGCACTTCCTGCAAGGTGTAGGATGCACCGTAAGCCTCGAGTGCCCACACTTCCATCTCGCCGAAACGCTGACCGCCAAATTGGGCTTTTCCGCCCAGCGGCTGCTGAGTTACCAAGGAATACGGGCCTGTCGAACGGGCGTGAATCTTGTCGTCTACGAGATGGTGGAGTTTCAAATAGTGCATATAGCCGACCGTTACGGGGCTGTCGAAATATTCGCCCGTCCGCCCGTCTCGGAGCGGAATCTTGCCGTCTCTTGTAATCGGTACGCCTTTCCATATATCTCGGGCGTTGCGATTGTTGTACAATGCCTCGTAAATGTCGGGTTCTAGTATCTCCTCCCATTTATCCGAAAATGCTATCCAGTCCAAATTGACGTAATCGTTCGCAAGCTCGAGCGTGTCCATGATGTCAACCTCGTGAGCACCGTCAAATACAGGCGTTGCGACTTTCCAGCCGAGTGCCTTTGCCGCAAGACCCAAGTGAACCTCCAAAACCTGCCCGATATTCATGCGGGATGGCACTCCAAGTGGGTTGAGTACGATGTCCAGAGGGCGGCCATTGGGTAAAAACGGCATATCTTCCACGGGCAAAACTCGGGAAATTACGCCTTTGTTGCCATGTCTGCCCGCCATTTTGTCGCCTACGGAAATTTTCCTCTTTTGGGCAATGTAGACACGGACGGTATTATTTACGCCAGGCGGCAATTCATCGCCGTTTTCGCGTGTAAAGACCTTAACGTCCACGATTATGCCGCTTTCTCCATGAGGCACACGGAGTGAAGTGTCCCGCACTTCTCGGGCTTTTTCCCCGAAAATGGCTCGCAGCAAGCGTTCCTCGGGTGTGAGTTCCGTTTCGCCTTTCGGCGTTACTTTGCCGACCAAAATGTCGTTAGGGAAAACCTCCGCACCAATGCGAATTATGCCGTCCCTGTCCAAATCCTTTAATGAATCCTCGCCCACGTTGGGAATGTCCCGAGTTATCTCCTCTGCCCCGAGTTTTGTATCCCGAGCCTCGGATTCGTATTCTTCTATATGAACGGACGTGTAAATATCGTCCTGTACAAGTGTTTCGCTGATTAAAATAGCGTCCTCAAAATTGTAGCCCTCCCACGGCATAAAGCCGATGAGCGGATTTTGACCCAAAGCCAACTCGCCGCCGCTGGTGGACGGGCCGTCCGCAATGATTTCGCCTTTCTGCACCCGCTGTCCTTGTGAAACTATCGGGCGCTGGTTTATGCACGTCCCCTGATTGGAACGCATGAATTTTGTCAGGTGGAAAAGTTCCTTTTTATCGCTGTTATAATGGACTGTGATATAATCTGCCGATACTTTTTCGATAACGCCGTCCTCTTTTGCCACCATAACAACGCCCGAATCTAGGGCTGTTTTGTACTCCATTCCCGTGCCGACAACGGGCGCATCCGTCATTAGGAGCGGAACGGCTTGCCGCTGCATATTACTGCCCATGAGAGCCCTTGTAACGTCGTCGTTTTCAAGGAAAGGAATGAGTGCAGTCGCCACGGAAACAATCTGTTTGGGCGAAACGTCCATAAGGTCGATTTGTGCAGGTTCAACCTCCAAAACGTCCTCCTTAAAACGCCCTGCAATCTTACGGTTTTTAAATGTTCCGTCCTCGTTCAAATCCTCGTTTGCCTGTGCTATGGTAAAATTTTCTTCCTCATCGCCCGTTACGTAGATGAAATCGTTCGTAACCTTCGGCGAGCCGTCCGCCTTGTCCAATTTGCGGTACGGAGCCTCGATAAAGCCGTATTCGTTGATACGGGCATATGTCGCAAGTGAGTTGATAAGCCCGATATTTGGACCTTCTGGGGTTTCTATGGGGCACATTCTGCCATAATGAGAGCTGTGAACGTCCCGCACTTCCACGCCCGCACGATCCCGAGAAAGTCCGCCAGGCCCGAGGGCGGAGAGCTTGCGTTTGTGGGAGAGTTCGTCTAGCGGGTTTGTTTGCCCCATGAATTGCGATAGCTGTGAAGAGCCGAAAAATTCCTTGATTGCGGCGGTTACGGGTCGGATGTTGATAAGGGCTTGCGGAGTAGCTATTTCCATATCCTGCACGGTCATGCGTTCTTTGACTACACGTTCCATGCGGGTTAAGCCTATGCGAAAATGGTTCTGTAATAATTCTCCCACAGCACGAATACGGCGGTTGCCTAGATGGTCGATGTCGTCCTTGCCGCCAAGCCCGTATTCTATGTGCATTGTATAATTTATCGATGCCATGATGTCCTCAAAGGTTATGTGTTTGGGAATGAGTTTGGAAACATTGTTGCGGATAGTCTGCTCGAGTTCGTGTGTGTCGGCGGAATTTTCTAGCAGAGAGGCAAGTACGGGGTAATATACTCGCTCTTTTATGCCGAATTGTGCGGCACTAAGCCCGTGCGGCTCGAGGAATGGATCGGGTTTTACCATCATGTTGGTTAAGACCTTAAATAATCGTTCTTCCGATTCAGTCTCAACAAAAACAGACGGGCAACCAGCATCCTGTATCTCGTCCGCCAATTCAGGGGTTATTTTTGTATCCATTTCGGCTATAATTTGCCCCGTCGAAGGATCTATAACGTCCTCCGCCAGTATAAAGCCAACTATGCGGTTACGTAGCGATAATTTTTTGTTATACTTGTAGCGTCCAACCTTTGCAACATCATATCTTTTGGGATCGTAGAACATATTGTTAAGCAGTTGCTCGGCGGATTCTATCGTAGGCGGTTCGCCTGGACGCAGCCGCCTGTATAATTCCAATAATCCCTCTTCATGTGTCTTGGAAATATCTTTTTCCATGGATGCGATAATCTTCGGTTCGTCGCCGAACATTTCGATTATCTCTTCATCAGTCCCCACGCCCAATGAGCGAATGAAGACAGTTACGGGTACTTTGCGTGTGCGATCTATGCGTACACTAAAAACATCGTTCGAATCTGTTTCGTATTCAATCCACGCACCCCTATTGGGGATTACGGTGGCAGAAACCAGTATCTTTCCCACTCTATCGTATTCCACAGTGTAATAGATACCAGGACTCCGCATGAGCTGGCTGACGATAACACGTTCCGCACCGTTGATGATAAATGTACCCGTATCAGTCATCAGCGGAAAGTCGCCCATAAAAATATCCTGCTCTTTAATCTCGTCTATTTCTTTATTACGCAGCCTACACTTGACCCGCAAAGGTGCTGCGTATGTTGCATCTCGTTCTTTACACTCTTCCACAGAGTATTTAGAATCGCTCTCCAACTTAAAGTCGATAAATTCCAAAATCAAATTACCGCTGAAGTCAGTTATCGGCGAGATGTCCTCAAAGACCTCTTTCAAGCCTTCGTTCAAAAACCATTCGTAACTGTTCTTCTGCACCTCTACCAAATCTGGCATCTCTAGCACCTCAGCAATGCGGGAATAGCTGTGCCTAAGAATACCTGGCGTTATTCCGCCTGGTAAGATTTTTGCCCCAGTATTGGGCAAAATCTTGATTCGTCCCTTTTCCAAATGCTTTACACCCCTTAACATTTCAAATACTATTCTGCAAAAATATATACGCAAAAAATTTAAGTTGACAAAAGACCTAGCCATTGATATAATATGTCTGTGCGAAGTGTGCGAAACATATCGGTTTGCGAAGTATGTCGAATTTTGTTGTTTTGCGATATTTTTCGTTTTGTCAGTCCTTTATTATAACACAGCGTATATTTCAAAGTCAAACTTTTTTGCAGATTTAAATAAAAAATTTTTTGAGGAGATTAGCATATGCAATCAGATTTACTACCCATGAACGCCGCAACCCTTATGGACAGGGTGTTTGATGTTTATAAAGCCACTTTTAAATTTCAAATGGCTTTCTCTATAGTGGTGAACATCATCTCGATACTGTTCGTCTTCACGTTAGGCATTGTCTTTGCTATGGCAATAGGGGTTGTAGCTAACCTACTGGTCTTTAGCGACGACTTCATGGTTTTTGTGGTTTTAGCCGTCCTCGTTATGATATTGCCGCTATACCTAATTTGGACGTACTTTGCAACCTCGGGGCATATCTTAATTTCAAAATACGCATTCTTTAACGAACCCGTGAATCTACCCATGCACGATGCGTTTGCGGCACTTTTTAGAGTGATAGGAGCTACTTTTGCCCAGATAATTTTATCGTTGCCATGGCTGCTAATAGCGGGAGGTGCGGCATATTACCTCTTTTTGTCGCTTGAATACGGATTGATCTATAATGCACCAACTGCATTGATCGTGATTTTAGTATTGGCTTTTGTCGTGTCGTACCTGGTATATTCCAATATATTCGCACTTCTAATACCCGTTGCCATATTTGATAAATGCACATTTTTTTCTGCTGTGGCAAGGTCTTATCAGCTTATTAAGGAGAATTTTTGGCGTATTTTGGGGCTTAGATTACTATGGTTTGTCTTAGCGTTCATACTGTCGTATAGTGCACAGGGCTTGGCGTTACTCTTGCTTGCCGCAACCACCGATTTTGCTGGAGAGAATCTTAGTGTTTTATATTTTTTTCTTGCATCGGGTACTTTACAGCTGTACGTATCACTATTTGTAGGGCTTTTAATCCAACCGATAGACGGCATTTTGACGGCTCTCATCTACTTTAATCAAAGGATAAAAAAAGAGGGCTTTGACATTTTCGTGGCTTTAATGCGGCTTAAAAGAAAAGATACAGGTATTGTGCAATGAACGGTGCTTTTGAACAGGCAATGCGAGAAGTACTCGAACGCTCGCAGTACGATATTTTAACAGGGCGAGCGGTGGATTACAGACAGGTCGTAATCGATGCCATATTAAACGGGATTATCAACCTATTGGAACGAATAAATTTTAACATACCCGAAGAGGCTGAATATAATTTGCAGGCTTTTGCATTGATGTTTGCGATATTTGCCGGAATACTCCTATTTGTCGTTTCTATGTGCGTTACCTACACGCTGCTAAAACGAAGGAGAAAATCCGATGAGATAACCTCGTCTATCTTTGACGACATAGCCAACAAACGGCTTTCCCTAACGGACATGATGCGGCTTTCTAAGGACTACGCCGACAGGAATAATTTTAGAGAAGCTGTGCGTTATAGCTACATAGCTGTTTTAATCTCACTAGACGATGCTCGTATTATTCGTGTAGACAAATCGAAGACTAATGCTCAGCTTATGCAGGAACTAAAGAATCATGAATTTTCCAAATCGTTCGACTCCGTTGTCGATATTTTTCACAAAAGCTGGTTTGGGCGAAAGGATATAGTTGCTACAGAATATCAAGATTTTCAACTCTCTACACAGCACATAGTAAACCACGCAGTCAAAAAAACAACGTAAAAAATAATACAAACGAGCGGGTTTGGGGGTGTGCCCCCAGCGGCAAGACGGTCTTGTGCCAGGTTTGGGGCAGAGTCCCAAGGTTTTGATTTTGAAGGAGGGTTTTATGTTTTTGGGAGCTGAAAGAGTGATTGAGATGCGGCGGGAATATATGTTGCCGTGTTTGAATTTCTTTTATAAAAATCCGCCGCAGTTTGTTCGGGGAGAAATGCAGTATCTGTACGATGAAACAGGCAAAAAATACCTGGACTTTTTTGCAGGCGTATCTGTTATGAATTGTGGGCATAGTAACCCCTTTATATTAGACAGAGTTGTTGAACAATTATATAAATTGCAGCACGTTACAAATATCTATTTGACTCAGCCAATAGTCGAACTTGCCCAAAAAATGTCAACGATGCTGCCTGGAAATATTTGCAGCTCGTTCTTCTGTATGTCGGGCTCGGAGGCGGTGGAAGGAGCTATGCTGTTGGCACGCTGCGTAACTAATAAACGCAAATTTATAGCCCTTAACGGCTCTCTGCACGGACGCACACATATGTCTATGTCGGCGACCAATATAGCCATGTGGCGTACCGACCCATTTTTGTCAGATGATATTATCTTTATCGATAGCAATATCGAGGCACTTAATGCCGCATTAAAAATAGGGGATATTGCTGGTTTTATAGCCGAGCCGATACAGGGCAATGCAGGGATAATAACACCACCCGATGATTTTTTTATACAGGTAAAAAAGATTTTGGCAGAAAATAATGTGCTAATGCTTATTGATGAGGTGCAGACGGGTTTTGCACGGTCTGGTAAACTGTTTTGTATAGAGACGTACGGTGTTGTGCCTGATATTATAGCCTATGCAAAGGCTTTTGGTAACGGATTTCCCATTGCAGGTTTTTCCGCAACAAAGGAATTGGCAAGCCAATTTACAAAGCCATCCGCCTCGACTTTGGGCGGGAATCCCGTATCATGTGCGGCAGCGATGGCAGTTTTGGATTACATAAACGATAACGAACTTGCCGATAAAGCCAATAAATTGGGCGAGTATTTGCGGGGCAAACTGCTTGAAATGCAGAAAAATCACGCTATAATAAAGGAAATACGAGGAAAAGGCTTAATGTTGGGTGCGGAAATCTCGACTGCCGAAGGTCTGCCCAACCCTGAATTTGTCGATACGATTTTGGAACGGCTAAAAGATAATGGTATCATTTTGGGCAAAAACGGCATACACAGAAATGTTTTGGCTTTCCAACCGCCTCTGGTAATCAACCAAAACGACATTGATTTTCTACTGGAAAAATTAAATTCCGCCCTAACCTAAAATAACGCACAAAAACAATCTCCCTATTATTCCAAAAAGCAAAATTTAAAAGTTTGTCCACTTTTCAAAGTGGCGGGGGACGGCTGGTGTCCTGCGGACACCGTTTAGCCGTTTGCGGAGCAACTGGGGGCTAGCCCCAGGGTCTTAATTCTGAAAGAGGTGTTGGTATTGGAAAAAACGAAGAGTGATTTTTTGGCGAATATATCGCATGAAATACGAACTCCAATGAATGCTATAATGGGAATATCGGAGATATTGCTGAATGAGGATTTGACGGAGCGGCAAAGTCAGTATGTTAGAGATATACACACATCTGCCGAATTGCTATTGACGATGATAAACGATATGCTAGATATGTCGCAAATAGAATCTGGAAAGATACAGCTGCAGCTGGCGGATTTTGATTTTGAAACCTTCTTAGACCATGTGGACTCCATGTTCTTGTTTGCCACGAAGAAAAAAGGGCTGGAATTCATTGTGGAATACGGGAATGAAATACCAAAATATCAGTTCGGCGACGAGACTAGGCTGAGGCAGGTGCTTACCAACATATGCGGCAACGCCGTTAAATTTACCGAAAAAGGTCATGTGAAGCTGACTGTATACACGGACACAGATGACGATTTGCTTATTTTTGAAGTTGAGGATACAGGGATTGGAATCCGCAAGGAAGATTTGCCAAAACTCTTTAATGTTTTTGAACAAGTGAGTTTGCGTAGAAAGAAAAATGTTTCCGGCACGGGGCTAGGGCTTGCTATCTGCAAAACCTTTGTCAATATGATGGGCGGGGAAATTACCGTAAGCAGCGTGTACGGTAAAGGCTCGACCTTTAAGGTAACTGTTCCGCTAATACCAGGGAAAGAACCGCTTTTTAAGAATGAAAAAAGTAAAACGCTTGTGAGTTTTGTCGCACCCGAGGCGAAAATCCTTGTGGTTGATGATAATGAGTTTAATTTGAAGGTCGCATCAGGGCTTTTGAAATTATTGGAGATAGTACCCGATACCGTACTTTCTGGCAGGGCAGCAATAGAAGCTGTACAAAAAGCGGATTATGATATGATTTTTATGGATCATATGATGCCTGAAATGGACGGCATCGAAACTGCAGAATGTATAAAATCGCTGGGAAAGCCTTATTCGGAACTTCCGATAATTGCATTGACTGCCAACACTATCTTTGGTGCAAGGGAAATGTTTATTGATAATGGTTTTAGTGATTTTGTAGCGAAACCGATTGACAGCTACTATTTCTTTAACGTGATTGAACGGTATTTGCCCACAAAAAAGATAAAACAAAGGGTAGAGCATAGAAGAGTGCAGGCAAAGGTTACTACTGACTTTGTTAAAGATATTGACAAAGATGCGGAGATTGAGCCTATTGAAGAGATCGAATTTTTACGAAAGCTGAATAAGATAGGTCATGTAAATGTACAGCTGGGGCTTAGTTATATGGCGGATTTAACAGACGTGTACATAGGTGCGGTTGAAATTTTTTACAAGAGATTGATTTCTGATTGCGAAACTATGCAAAAACAGCTTGTCAATCAAGATACACTGGGTTTTGCCACATCTGTACACGCAATGAAGAGCGTTTTAATAAATTTGGGAATATCAGGACTCTCAACAACGGCACATGGTTTGGAGCTTGCGGCTAAGGAGTACGACTTGACCTTCTGTTTGGAAGATTATCCATTTTTCCAGGAGAAATTACTGGAACTATATGGGGAGCTGAGCCCGCTATTTCAAAAGGTGAAGCAAGATGAGTCGATACATAGGGCTAAGCCCGACAAAAAGATAATAAAGGGATATATGGCGGATTTTAGCAATGCACTAACAGAATTTGATATTGATAAGGGCGAAACAGCGATAAAAAACCTTTTGGCCATCGATTTCGACCCCAAGTATAATAAATTATTAAAAAAAGTGGAAGAGGCCCTTGCGGAATTTGATTTCGATTTAGCCCAGGAACTTTTTGAAAAAATAAAGGGGATGGATGAATTATGATAACCAAAGAGCAAATAATGAACATCGATGCTTTGAATAATAATGAGGTGGCAAGGTTAAAGGAAGACGAGGTATTTGATTTTATAGATTCGCTAAATAGTTTTTGTGATTTTATCCCGATGTGCAACGAGACACTAAATGAGGCTGTGAAAAACGAAGATTCTGTCGTGTTGTCCAAAACATTAGACACAATACATGAGACGCTTGTAAAAATTCACGCTATCGATTTGATCCAAGAATGTAGCCGCATGAGCGATGATTTTGATAAGGCAGTAAAATCAAAGACTATGAAATACGGTGAATTTGAGACGAAGCTCATGGAATTTCTGCGTACCTTGTCGGAATTTTCCATAGAGATTCAGATGATTCTGCACAAAGACGATATGGGAGGCAAACAAGCCAAACTAGACGATGACGGCGATGCTTCAAAGATTAAAGATGAGAAGCCCGAAGAGCAAAAACCAAAAAAGCCCGCCACTCTATCATCAAAACCAAGCCCTATTGATCCTGAACAGACGTACAACATCCTTGCGGTGGACGATACGGCGTTTTTTCTACAAATATTAAAAACACACCTAAGCAACACACGGTATAAGATAACCTGTCTAAATTCAGGTATTACGGCATTACGATTTTTGAATGGCGGCAATAAGGTAGATCTTTTCCTGTTAGATATTGAAATGCCCGATATGAATGGTTATGAATTAGCGGAGTCCATACGAAAAATGGGCAGAACGGAGCCTATCGTCTTCTTAACAGGGACTGCATCAAGAGATGCGGTAATAAAGGCTATACGTTCTGGGGGTACGGATTTTATACTAAAACCCTGCAATCGAGAGCAGATTATTAGTCGGTTTGAAAAGCATTTGGTTGAGGAAGATGGGTAGATAGCAGTTCTGATAAAAATGAGCGGGTCAAGGGGTGCGCCCCTTGCGAGGTGTGGGGGCGACTGGTGTCCAGTGGGCACCGTTTAGGCGTTGCGAAGCACCAGAGCCCCACGGTTTTAGGAAATTGTGAGGTTTGATGATGGCTATTAAATCTGTTGAATTGAAAAATTTTACTGTTTTTGAGGATATGAAATGTGAATTTTCGCCAGGTGTCAATGTTTTGATAGGCGAAAATGGCACGGGCAAAACGCATTTGCTGAAAATTTTATACGCCTTTTGTAATGTGTCGTCGAGGCATCTGCCCTTACAAACTGAATTAAGTGGACTTTTTAATTCCAATCCTAAAATAAAAGGAGTTCTCAATCGTAGCCAACACGAGGACGTTAAATTGCAAATACGGTTTAACGAAAATAAATACGACTATACCCTTTCTGCGGAAGATAGAGCAGGCTATTCAAGCCAAATGCTCGAAGAAGTATTTTCAACATTTATCCCAGCCAAGGAGATGCTGTCAATCTCCAATATCGCCCGCATTGGAGATAGATTCCAAAGAGATTTAGCGATGGACAACTCGCTGATAGATATAATAAAAAAGGCACAAAGCCTAAAATTAAGTAATCCGCCAGCATTTGCGGTTAAAATTGCTGCCAAACTTGAAAAGATTATCGGCGGCACGGTATTTGTCAAGGAAAACGACAATACTTTTTGGATTCGCAAGACGGACGGCAATGAGATATTTTTCGCAATGGAGGCGGAGGGGATTAGAAAATTTGGGCTATTATGGCAACTTATTATGAATGGTAATATTGACAAAGATACCATTTTACTGTGGGATGAGCCCGAGGCTAACCTTAATCCCAAGTTGCTATCTATCATGGTTGACATTTTACTGGAACTTGCCGAAAATGGTGTACAAATTTTTTTGGCAACCCACGAATATAACCTTATGAAATATTTTAGCATATGGAAAAAGAACGGCAAAGTGGCGTTTATTAATTTGCGTAAATCTGGCGACGGCGTGGTGGCTGAAAAAAGGGACGATTACAATTTGCTGGCAAGCAATGCTATTGTTGATGCTAAAATTAAACTTTTTGAAGACGGTCTGGAGGGGGCGTTTTAGTATGCAATCGGACGGCAATATGGGATTTAGCGATATGCAGTTTAGGGATTTTGGCACGGACAACTGTTATCGGATAGAGGAATCGAATTTATACATCGAAACATTGGAAAAGGCTTTTAAGATTGTGGAATTTGTTGTCTATCAGCCAATCGATGCCGATACGGGTAAATTGATTTTTGTGGAAGCCAAAACAAATTTGCCACCGCAAACCAAATCTGCATTTAATAAAGAAATTGCCGATATATCGCAAAAATTTATGGATGCACTTCAGGTTATTTGCGGAATATGGCACGGCGGACTAAAAAACACAGTGCAATTGCCAGCGAATTTTGACAAATTTCGTGAAAATGGGAAAGATATTGTGTTTCTGTTGGTAGCCAAAAGTCTTGATAATGAAAGTCTGTTAGACGTAGAGGAAGCAATTTATAAAAAACTCATGAAGGAGCGCAAACTTTGGAATTTTGACGTTAGGGTACTAAATGAAGAATTTGCCAAAAGAGAAAATTTTGTGTTGATGTAAGCGAAAAAATCTGCTAAAAATGAGCGGGTCAAGGGGCATGCCCCTTGCGGGGTGTGGGGGCGACTGGTGTCCAGTGAACACCGTTTAGGCGTTGCGAAGCACCAGAGCCCCACGGTTTTAAGAAAAATTGCAATTCCTCAAAAAATATGCTACAATGAAAATAAAAACCCAAAGGAGTGTGTTTTTGAATGTGTGGAATAGTCGGATATATCGGCAAAAGAGAGGCTCAAAATATCTTGATTGCTGGTATAAGAAGATTGGAGTATAGAGGCTATGACTCGGCAGGTATAGCACTTGTCGATAACGGAGTAAATGTAATAAAATCACAGGGTAAAGTCGCAAAATTAGAGGAAAAATTGGTGCAAAACGGAAATTTAACAGGATTTTTGGGCATTGCTCACACACGCTGGGCAACACATGGTGCACCAAATGACATAAACGCCCACCCGCAAACCTCGCAAAATGGCAAAATTACCGTTGTTCACAACGGCATAATCGAAAATTATTTGACCCTTAAAAATTCGCTGCATGGCTACCAATGCCAATCCGATACGGATACTGAAATTGTTGCAAATTTACTGGAACACAATTATAAAGATAATATGTTGACTGCGATTGCCGAAACCTGTAAAACCCTTAAAGGCTCGTATGCACTAGGAATACTATGTTCGGATACCCCAGATATTTTGTATGCGGCAAAAAAGGAAAGCCCGCTACTCGTAGCCGTAGGAGAGGGCGAAAATTTCATAGCGTCTGATATGGCGGCGGTTTTGGAGCATACGAACAGCTACTATCTTTTGGACGAGAGCGAAATTGCCATACTTACAAAGGATAGCGTAAAATTTTACGATTTTGAGCAGAATGAGCTGCAAAAAAACCTGTTATATGCCGATTGGGACATTGCAGCGGCTGAAAAAGGCGGCTACCCGCATTTTATGCTAAAGGAGATTATGGAACAGCCCAAAGCCATAAAAGAGACGATGAATCCCCGTATCATCAATAACGACATCAATTTGGACGGCATCGAAATTCAAGCAGACAAGATTCATATAGTAGCTTGCGGAAGTGCAGCCTATGCGGGACTTATCGGGAAAGCGGTAATCGAAAAATTGGCACGTATTCCCGTTGAGGTTCATTTGGCATCGGAATTTAGGTACAACGACCCGATTTTAAGCCCCAACAATCTCTGCATTGCGATAAGCCAATCGGGCGAAACCGCAGACACTTTGGCTGCCTTACGATACGCCAAAAAGTGCGGTATAAAGACTCTGGCTATTGTCAATGTTATTGGCAGTGCCATAGCACGTGAAAGTGATAATGTTTTACCAATTTGGGCAGGCCCAGAGATTGCCGTTGCTACCACAAAAGCCTACTCTGCTCAAATTATCACAATGTATTTGCTGGCATTAAAACTAGCCAAAACCACCTTACCGACTGAGAAATTTCAATCTCTTTTGGGCGAAATGCAAACAATCCCCGAAAAGGTGCAATCCGTACTGGATCAGCAGGATATAATACAGAAATACGCAAAGGAATATGCAAAAAGAACGAGCATTTTCTTAATCGGGCGGGGTGTGGATTTTGCAGCCGTAACGGAGGGTTCGTTAAAATTAAAGGAAATTTCCTACATTCACAGCGAAGCCTACGCTGCTGGCGAATTAAAGCATGGTACAATCTCACTTGTAGAGGACGGCACATTAGTAATAGCAGCTGCCACAACGCCGCACATATTAGAAAAAACCTTGAGCAATCTACAGGAGGTTTTGGCACGGGGGGCGAACTCATTGATAATAACCACTGAAGCTCTATCAAACGAGGTAAAATTCAGTGCCAACATAATAAAAATCCCGAACATACACTATCTTTTCACTGCCTCTCTAACCACTGTAGTAATGCAGCTTTTTGCCTACTATGTAGCTTTCGAGCTAAACTGCGAAATTGACATGCCCCGCAATTTAGCCAAATCCGTTACAGTTGAATAAGACCGTGGGGCTCTGCCCCACACCCC
>WRKH01000315.1 GCA_009778175.1 Turicibacter sp. | reverse complement strand
AATCTTTTAATGTTATATCAGCTAGTTTATATCTTGAAAAACGCCTGAATCCTAGGGTTCTTCAGTTGTTTGCTGGTTAAGTTAGTGTATATGGGGCGCGCCCCCAGCGGGGTGTGGGGCAGAGCCCCACGGTTTTGGAGGTTTTGAAATGAATACTAAAAAGAGACTTTTTGGATTGGAAATTTTGGCAATTTTTTTGTTGGTGGTCTATGTTTTGCCGTTTTATATCGTTGTGATAAACTCAGCAAAACCTACATTGGAAATCATTATGAATCCATTGTCGTTGCCCGATAATCCCACCCAGTTTTTTGCAAATGTCGGGGCAATTTTAGATAGCGTCGTGGTAAGATATGCCTCTTCGTTCTGGTCGTCTGTTATCATAACTACAGTATCAGTTATGCTTATTGCATTAATTTCATCCATGGCAGCATGGGTGCTGGTGCGGACGAAAACGAAACTATCAACCGTAATTTTTATGATTTTTGTGGCAGCTATGGTCGTCCCTTTTCAGGTAGTTATGTTTCCGCTCATATCTTGGTTTAATACAGTCGAAACTGTTACAGGGCTTATAAATACGCCGTTTAGACTACTGCAAAACTACCCAGGAATCGTCCTGGCGTACATGGGCTTTGGTTCTTCACTCTCCATTTTCCTGTACCACGGCTTTATTAAATCCATTCCGCTAGATTTAGAGGAAGCAGCAACCATTGACGGCTGCTCGAAAACAATCACTTTTTTCAGGATAATTTTCCCTATCTTGAAACCCATTACTATTACGGTCATAATCTTAAACGGCATTTGGATTTGGAACGATTATCTATTGCCGTTAATGGTGCTAGGCACTGGTAATCAAGTGCAAACATTGCCGCTTGCAGTTGCACATTTTGTAGGCTCGTTTGTGAGGCGCTGGGACTTGATTTTGACGGCGACTCTAATGGCAATGGCACCTGTTATCGTTATATTTTTATTCCTGCAAAAGCATATTATCAAAGGAATGGTTGAAGGGTCGGTCAAAGGATGAATAATTGGAAAATAATCGAGACAAACTTCGATATGAAGAAAAACGCCCTGCAAGAAAGCATTTTTAGTCTGGGTAACGGATTCTTGGGCTTTAGGGGCAATCTCGAAGAAATGGCTAGCTTGGACGGTACGTATATCAACGGTTTTTATGAGACGGCAGAAATGTATTACGAAGAACATAAAACAGGTTTTGCCAAAAATTCAGAAACCATGCTAAACGTAACCGCTGCAAAATCGGTCGAATTGTCGGTATGCGGCGAGCCATTTAGTATGCTTGGCGGCGAAGTGTTGGAACACAAAAGGGAGCTAGATATGTTGGCGGGAACGCTAAAACGCAAGACGCATTGGCGTTCCCCGCAAGGCAACGAGATCACCCTTCGCTCTAGGCGGCTTGTGAGTTTTACCGATAAAAACATTGCAGCGTTTGAATATGAGGTAACTGCTGAAAATTTTGACGGCTACTTGGAGATAAAAACAGGCGTGGATGGCGATGTTCGTAACATTACACGTGCCGAGGATAACCGAGTAGGCTCAAATTTGAAAGGGCAGCCCTTAAAAGTGGTTAAAATACAGCCATTAGAGGACGGAGCTATGATATGGCAGCGGACTGAGCGATCGGGGCTTGGTTTGTACTGTGCTTTTCGCCTGGAAACGGATTTCCCCTGTGAAAAAGAGGTGGAAAAAACAGATAAAGCCTACACGGCAAAAATGCGTATTAAAATTGCGGCTGGCGAGTCTGCAAAATTTTTTAAGTTTCTAAGCTATTCGTATGACAATGAAAATCTGCTGAAGGGTTTGAGTTTCGAGGATTTAATTGTGAAGCAAACGGCTTATTTGAAGGATTTTTGGCAGAATTCAGACGTAGTTATTGAACACGATGAAGAATTGCAAAAAAGTGTGAGGTTTGCTGTGTTTAGTCTATTGCAAGCGGTTGGCAAGGATGGTAAATCGAGCATAGCGGCAAAAGGGCTGACGGGCGAGGGTTATCAAGGGCATTATTTTTGGGAGTCGGAGACCTATATGCTGCCTGTATTTGCCTTTACTCAACCCGAAATTGCACGTTCGATACTACTCTATCGATATTCGATTTTGGATGCTGCGAGAAAATTGACGAAGGAACACGCTTTAGAGGGTGCTATGTATCCTTGGCGAACGATAAGCGGTGCCGAATCTTCGCCCTATTATCCCGCTGGCACGGCGCAATATCACATAACGGGTGGCATTGCATATGTCATACGCTTATATTACGAGGTAACCGATGATATGGATTTTATGCAGGATTATGGATTGGAGATGCTTTTTGAAACGGCACGTATGTGGTATTCTTTGGGGCATTTTAATAAGGGGAAATTCCGCATAGATTGTGTAACCGGCCCAGACGAATACACGACGGTTGTGAATAATAATTGTTATACGAACATCATAGCGGCAGAAAATATGCTATTTGCGGCGGAGATGTACGAAAAATACTCCGATTCGTTCCCGCAAAGGGAGTTTTTCGGGCATTTGAAAGAGTTAGAGGCGGAAAATTGGCGTAAAGCTGCCGAAAACATCTACCTGCCTTACGATGAGGAGAGGGGCTTGTACAAGCAGGATGATTCTTTTCTCGACAAAAAGCGATGGAATTTCCCCAATGGCACTGGCAAGCCAACGATAGACGATTTTCATCCTCTTCAGGTGTATCGAGCTCAAATATGCAAGCAAGCGGATTTGATACTTGCCGAAATGCTATTTTCGCATAGATTCGACAGGGAGCAGATTCTTAGGGATTACGAGTATTACGAGCCGATAACAACGCATGATTCGTCCTTATCGGAATGTGTATTCGGTATTGTGGGAGCTAGGATCGGCAAGTTTGATGATGCACTGCGGTTCTTTGAGGCGACTGCATTTACCGATCTTCACAACACTCATAACAACACGCAGGACGGCTTGCATATGGCGACCATGGCTGGAACATGGCTTGGAATCGTATACGGTTTTGGCGGTTTTACATTTCGGGACAGGAGATGGTCGTTCCGCCCATATTTGCCCAAGGGCTGGAGCGGGTATTCCTTTACCCTGCGACTAGGAACTTGCAGTCTGAAAGTATCGGTTGATGATGCTGTGTCATACGTTTTAACTCGTGGCGAGGAACTGGTATTTTTTCACAACGAAGCAGAGCAACGGGTTACAAAGGGAGAACCTTTAAGGCTAGATATTTGACAATTTACCAAATAAAAGATGCGGGTCTGCTTGCAGATCCGCATCTGATGCCCGACGAACATCGTCTAGACATTCGTAGCTTGTGGGCAGAGCCTGATTTTAATGCAAAAATTCTTCCTCGATGCCCTCTATCCCGAGGGATAGTAATACTGCTAACTTTAGACGTGCTTTTGTGGCGGATAGATAATTTGAGAATACGGCACTCTTGAGCTCCTTGCGTTTTAGCGATTTGCCGCCGCCATAATAGCCGTATATAGGCTGTGTGTAGCCGCTTATGCAGCGTGTTGCCAACACTATCGGAATCCCTCTTTTCTCGATTTTTTGCAATGGCACAACTAGACATTCAGGCACATTACCCGCACCCATTACCTCCATAACAAGCCCGTCAAAAGGGTAATTTGCCATTTCCAAAGCATCAAAAACGGTCGTATCCATGCCTGTATGCGTTGTTATCAGTATTACCTTTTTGTCCACCTTGGTAATTTGGCTGTAGATATTGCTGTGCGGCAATGTTCTTCCAAACATGACTCGCCCGTCAGCCAAAATCGTTCCCATATAGCCAAAACCAAAGCTGGCAAAAGTTGCCAAATTGGTTGTGTTGGTCTTGGTTACGCTCCTTGCCGCATGAATTTCTTCATTCATAACGACAAGTGTCCCCATACCTTTGGCTTCATCGCTCATGGCGACGATTATCGCATTTTGATAATTAACGACCGCATCCGATCCCAAAGCATCCAGCGGCCGCATTGCCCCGATAAGAACGATAGGCAACGTATGCGGCACAGTAATATCCAAAAAATATGCCGTTTCCTCGAGCGTGTCCGTTCCATGCGAAATGACCACGCCATCAACCTCGTCTTTAACTGCCATGATGCTTTGTTGCAATTTTAGCATATATGTAGCCTCATTCATTTGCGGCGATGCTATTTCAAATATCGGATTTTCAATCAATTCCACAGAATATTTCTTAAAAAACGGTTGCATCAATTCTCCAATATCAAGCACTGCACTATGCCCCTGCACCTGAACGCCTCCTTCGACATTCTGCTTCATTGATATTGTACCCCCAGTGTGAAAAACTGCTATTTTTTTCACAATTATCACCTCTTTTCTAAAACCGTGGGGCTCTGCCCCGCGTCTGGTGTCCAGTGGACACCGTTTAGACGTTTACGGAGTAACACCCCGCTGGGGGCGCGCCCCCAGACCCGCTCGTTTGTTTTTTATGGTTATTGGATTTTTTTGTGAGATTTGCCGATTTTTTCGTAGGGGCGGATATTATCCGCCCGAAACTACAACTGGCTGATATTACCTGCCCGAAAGCCTCAACTGGCGGATACTATCCGCCCCTACGCTGATGTTATCGTCAAATTATGCGTTGGGTAGCCACATTGTTTCTTTGTCAAATTAGCTTGTTGGCTATTTTTGTCGCCTCGTGCTTTATTTTTTCTATATCAATGGTTGTGAACTCCCCTTTTTCATAAAGCACTTTGCCTTGGCACATTGTCAACTCTACATCTGCTCCAGTGGCGGAATAGACTAGGTTGGTTGAAATGTTTGTATGCGGCGTGTGGCGCGGGCTATCAAGATTTATCATTGCCAAATCGGCAGAAACGCCATCTTCTATTAATCCGCCTATTCGCCCCTGTGCCTTTGCTCCGTTTATTGTTATCATTTCAAGCATACTTGTTGCTGGTAACACGGTCGGATCGTTTTGTTTGTATTTTTGCAAAATGGATGCAATCTTCATCTCCTCAAAAAGGTCGTGTGAATTGTTGGAAGCCATGCCATCCGTGCCGATTACTACGTTCAAACCCCTTGCCCGCATCTCCGCAATCGGAGCAATGCCGCTTGCCAATTTCAAATTGGAAACTGGATTATGTGCCACGGTAACATCAAATTTCTTCAAAAGCTGCATATCCTCGTCTGTTACCTGACAGGCATGAGCCGCAATGGTAGGCACATCAAAAACGCCATATTCGGCAAAAACCTGAGTGGGCGTTTTGCCGAACATTTCTATACATTTGTTGTGTTCGTGTACGCTTTCAGATAGATGTACGTGCATGGAAATTTCATGTTTTTTTGCAAATTCCGATACCTGCCGCCAAGCCTCTGGATGCGTGGTGTATGCACAGTGCAAAGAGGCAACAGCCTTTATACGTCCGTGCGGTGCATTGTGATATTCTTGCAAAATCCTCAAAGTCTCTTGACATTCAATATTTTTGCTGTAATCATAGCCATTCGAGTCAAATGAGATGACAGCATTAGATAAATCCGCAATAACTCCGCTTTCTTCCGCTGCTCGGGCAATGTCGGGCAATCCAAAATACATCTCACTAAAGGCAATCGTACCAGAGGCTAACATTTCAGCAATGGAGAGCATAGCCCCTACATATATTGCGTTCGGCGTATTCTTTATCCGTTCCTCCGCTGGAAAAATATAATCGAAAAGCCAAGCCTCCAAAGCCAAATCATTCGCAAACCCTCGCAACAACGACATGGGCGTATGAACATGGCAATTATAAAGCCCAGGTATAAGAGCCTTGTTTGTGCCGTCTATAAAACGCATCGCCTGCTCAGTATCCTCAACAAAATGAATTTTGCCATTTTTCACGCCAACATTCATCGTCTCAAAAATGCCATTCCGCAGGGTTGCAATGTTCTTGAAAATTAGATCCATTTTTCAACCTCCTCATAATGCGATTATAACATTGTTTGCATAATTCCACAATATTATTTTTGCTTTTTGTGGCAGATGTGTTATAATAGTCTAAAGCGAACAAATTTCCGCCTACAAAAAATGATAAATCAACGGCAAACCCAACGGGCAAACCCAGCGGGCAAAACCGTTCAACTAAAAACGATAAAAAATGTGCGGGTCTGGGGGCGCGCCCCCAGCGGGGTCAAGGGGCAGAGCCCCTTGCGGGTCTGGGCAGAGCCCAGCGGGGTGTGGGGCAGAGTCCCACGGTCTTAGAAAGGGTGGTTGGAGTATGGAACTGTGGTTTACGGAATTGCATACGGAAAATGTCCGTTTTTCGATTAAAGTGGATAGACACGTGCATAGCGAAAAATCGGATTTTCAACAAATAGATATTTTTGATACGCCAGAATTTGGGCGAATCTTGACGATCGATGGAATTATTATGCTAACGGAAAAAGACGAGGCTATCTACCATGATATGATAACGCATACAGCACTCGCTACCAATCCAAATATACAAAATGTGCTAGTGGTTGGTGGCGGCGATGGCGGCACAGTGCGTGAGCTTACTCGATATAGCACGATTAAAAAAATCGATATGGTGGATATTGATAAAATGGTGGTCGATGTAAGCCGCAACTTTTTGAAGCAAACTTCGAATAAATTAGACGACCCAAGGGTAAGCCTGTATTTTGAAGACGGCGTGAAATTTGTAAAAAAAGTTGGCGGATATGACTTGATAATCGTTGATTCCACAGACCCCATAGGGCCTGGCGAAGGGCTTTTTACCGAAGAATTTTACAGAGACTGCTTTAAAGCCCTAACGGAAGATGGCATTTTGATTAATCAACATGAAACACCATGTTATGAATTTTATGCCAACGCAATGGCACGGGCACATAAGCATATAAAAGCGTTGTTTCCCATTTGCAAAGTCTATCAAGCACATATTCCGACATACCAATCGGGGCATTGGCTGTTCGGCTTTGCGAGCAAAAAATTTGACCCGATAAAAGACTTTAAAGCGGACGAATGGAATAAATTAGCCCTTAAAACCTACTATTATAATACGACACTGCATACGGCAGCATTTGCTTTGCCTACGTATGTCATCGAAAAATTAGGGGATTGAGAAAGGCGGAAAATTGATTGTTGTACAATAGAAGATACAGAAGAAAACCGTTCTATAAGCCAGATGACGATGAAATTGATATTGATAAGCTGTTGTTTGGCGATTCCGAATCTGAATCCGATTCTGAATCCGCTGGTACTACAACAACCCCAATACCCGAGCCGCCACCCAGACCTGAAATAGACGTTGATAACTTGGATGAAAACGATTTAGAAGCGGCTTTGGCGGCAATGCTAGAAGAAGATGAAAAAGCAGATACGGCTCCACAGGAGGTTATAGAAGAAACGGTTATCGAGCCCATGCCTGAAAGTGCTGAAAGTGCTCCCGATGCTGATACGGATTCAGAGAGTTTGTTAATGCCCGAGGAAGAAATACAATCGGAGCTTGCGGGCGGAGCGGATATAGACGCATTGTTGGCATCTTTAGGAGGTTCTGAGGGGCTAATGGGAGAGGCTGAGGTGTCTGAAATAGAACGCCGAACGCCTGATGATGACCTGCTCGATCAGCTTATTGCTGCCGACGAACTAAAAACAGCCGAAGAAAACAGTGCAAAAGCAATGGAAAGACCCGCCGAGGAATGGTCGGAGTATCAATACGATCCGTATGACGACCTGCCCGTTGCAGACCAAGGTTCGGTTTTTGACAGGATAAAGATTGAACATGGGCAAAAAATATCGTTAAAAAAACGATTGCTTGCACTTCCTATGTGGAAATTCGCAACTGCTTCAGTCCTCATTCTATTTGTTATTTTAGGCTCGGGCTTTGCAACGATTTTTGCGATAAGCCAAAATAGCGAAGCTAGACTGGAATACGAAATGAGCCGAATCCACTATATCCACGTTGAACAACCTCGGGACGTATCTAATGATGCTAGTTTTGTCTCTATGAACAATATCATAAATGTTGGCGATACGGAACTTCTTTTACGGAGATTGATTTTTGGCGGCCATTCCACCGCATTTCATTTTGACGATGTTTTTGATCCCGACGAGTACATCTTCATATTGCACGATCAAGACGGGCATCTGTTCATCAGAATAGACTCCAATTTTGAATACGATTTAGAGCTGAACCCGACAAGACAAGGCACTACCATCTATTTTGCTCCGCTCCTCTACACCACCGAGCAACTCCATCTGCATGTGCAAAAAGCAGGATATAACAGCACTCTTGCACATTTGGCTTTCTTCTTTCCTGGAGGGGCAAATTTCCCTATCGCATCCCATATGTATGATACGATACCGATAATAGCTGGTGCAGGAGGGCAGTTTTCCATTGCTAATGCTATTTTTACCAACACTCTAAGCGAGATTGTATACATGATAGAAGAAGATCCGATAAACGGAACGATCGAATTTAACCGAGATGGCATACGTATTGCAGAGGGTGCACGTAGCCCAATAATGAACACGCCACAGCCGATGGAGTATTTTTTCCCAGAATATAATTTAACATTAGGGCGTATAACCTTTGGCCCCGTTCGTAATTTGGGGGGAGGGGTAAACTTGATGTTTAGGGACTTTTTTGCGGCGTTTCCATTAAATGGCAACCTCATAAATATCCCCGTGCTTTTTCAAAATCAACATAATCTCGATTTTGAACAACGAATCCCCATAGGTATGGGGCATACTTTGGTACTTTCTCGTATGGGTACGCATGGTCCCGCTATCATATTGGTCTTTCATGTTTTAGATGAAAATGAGCAGCGTGTGCGGGGAGAAATTTCCGCTGATTTGGTTATACCTACCTCGTCTGGGAATGTCTCTATCTCTGGCCAAAGTTTCTTTTCCGAAAGATATATAGGGACTGATTTGGTCTTTGACACTAGGGATTATGGTATAACCTCTGTTATGGCAAATGAGATATTCTTAGATGTTGCATCGATACAGATTCATTTGACACGTACAAACGTCAATCTACATTTGGAAACGGGTGTTCCTAGGATACAAGAAAACGTGCTTGCAGTGGAAAGCAGCATAGTCGAGGCATTTAATACTCGATTGGCATACCGTGCGGGGTTGCATGGCTTTGGCTCAATAAGAGGCTTTTCATCGGAGGTATTAAACAACACTTCGATAATGAGGCATTACACACCTATCATCGCTCCCGATGCAGAATTTATGTTCAATGCCCATGTGGTTGCGGGGGCTTTTGTCAACAATATGTACTTGGCAATAGTTGAGGAAGAATGGCTATTAAACGACGGATACGGCTTTACACTGATACGGAATAAACACCAAATATCCGCAAGGCTAATAGAAGATAGTTGGGTAATAGTGAATAATAGGATTCTGTCTTGACCTGGTTTTTTGTAGCTGTTATCGTTATCAGCACAGCCTGCACTGCGGCACTTAGCCTTGTAACCTCTAAAGTATCCGCTATAGAAAAATCCAAAAAAAATCTTAAAAACGCCCTGCTTTCTGAGGTATCCGATATAGCTTTGCAGGTCTTGCAAGATGATTACAATACAGCCGTATCCAAGTATAATACCGCAATAGGCCGCTTTCCTGGTAATCTGGTGGCGTTCATATTCAATTTCAAAGCTGCTAACTTTATAGAGGTAACAGAAGACGAGCCTGACGAAGTTGATGAGATTGACAGGGCTGATGAGATCGACGAAACTGAATTAAACGAAAACAAACCAGAAGATATGGCGGAAGAGCAAATAGGAATATCGAACGAAGACGAAGAACCCCAAATAGAGAAAATAGAGTAATGCCACAGACAATGAATTTAAAAAAGTGCGGGTCTGGGGGCGCGCCCCCAGCGGGGTCAAGGGGCAGAGCCCCTTGCGGGTCTGGGCAGAGCCCCACGGTTTTCAAGAATGGAGTAGGAAAGTTGAAGAAAATTATAATGCTGGTGCTGTTTTTTGTAGTCTTTTTGCCTACTACACTGCACGCTGGTAACTATTTGCGAATAGGGCTTGTGAATAATTTTGGTGCTAGAGCAAATATTCGGATAAATAATGTTGGTCTGATAGTTGATGGTCTCCCGCTACATTCCCCGAACGGCTTTGTCGTAACACCCGAAGGGGTAAGCCAAATTGCAATCGAAGGGGCAGGTATGCGAAATGTATTCGAGGCGAGTGCAATATTACGCAATGCCTACGGAGAAGATATTATATCGCTCGAAGATATGACGTTTAGAGGGGCTATGCAATTTATACGGGTGGGGAACACTATCACGGCTGTGAACATAATAGATCTGGAACGCTATCTTTTTGGCGTGGTGCCTAATGAAATGCCTCCCTCATGGCATCCAGAGGCACTAAAAGCACAAGCGATCGTGGCTCGCACATACGCTCTGTATATGCTCGCAAATGAAGGGCGGCACGAAGGGTTTGAATTATGCGATACTACCCATTGTCAAGTTTACGGCGGCGTAAATACCGAACACATAAACACAACGCAAGCGGTTTTAGATACCGTTGGCATCGTGTTGCACCATAACGGCGAAGTAATCGAGGCAGTTTATTCGGCATCTAGCGGTGGTATGACTGAAAATTCTGAAGATGTGTGGATAGAGGCACGTCCATATTTGCGTAGCGTACCCGATCCGTATGAATTTGAACCCGTTTTGTGGACTCGGGCTTTTTCTACGGCTGAAATGACCGCTTTGCTTGCACAAAATGGGCATAATATCGGCAATTTTACTAGCCTAGCCATAACCAATTTTACCCCCACTGGCAGGGTAAGTGCCATAACTATAACAGGCACTACGGGGCAGATAACCGTAACGGGCGAGGAAATTCGCACATTTTTTTCACAGAGTGCTGAGGGTTCTTTGATGAGTCGTATGTTCAATATGGGCAATCCCGTGGAAATTATTAATGTTGACAGTAGCATCATAATAACTGTAACGGACGGCGTACAGACTCAAAATTCTGTATCCGATACCATTTTTGCCATATCCGCAAACAACGAGATACAGTTAGCTCCCTCAAATATCTTTTCCACAAATGGTTTGCAGACAATATCGCACAATGTACAGCCCCCTCAAAGCACACCAGCGGTTTTTGGCGATGTCGTTTTATCTGGACGAGGTTTTGGACACGCTGTGGGAATGAGCCAACGAGGTGCTGAGGGCATGGCAAGAGCGGGCTACAGTTTTCGAGAGATTTTAACCCATTTTTATACTGGTGCGGTGGTCGTGTATTAAAACCTTGGGACTCTGCCCCGCAACCCGCCAGGGTGTGCCCTGGACTGCACATTTTTTGGATTTTTATTGGGCTTCAACTCGTTTATGACATCTATCGAAATGCCGTTAAAAATTGGCAATGACAAAAAGCTCCCCAGCCTTAAAGGCTGGGGAGTGTTAAGTTTGTCTATTTTACGCTGTCCATGTAGATGGCAAGATCGACTAATTTGCAGGAATAACCCCACTCGTTGTCGTACCAGGCTATTAATTTGACGAAATTGTCATTAAGGGCAATGCCAGCACCAGCATCGAAAACAGATATGCAAGGCTCACCGATAAAGTCAGTAGAAACAACCTTGTCCTCGGTGTATGCCAAAATGCCTTTCATTTCGCCATCGGCAGCGGCTTTGATAGCGGATTTGATATCGTCGTAGCTCGCTTTTTTCTCCAAGCGTACCACCAAGTCCACAACAGACACGTTCACAGTAGGTACTCGGAAAGACATACCCGTCAACTTGCCTTTAAGGGAAGGAATAACCAAGCCCACAGCCTTTGCAGCACCAGTGGAGGAAGGTATGATGTTAGCAGCCGCAGCACGTCCACCGCGCCAGTCCTTTTTGGAAGGACCGTCAACCGTCATTTGCGTAGCTGTCGTGGCGTGCACTGTTGTCATAAGCCCCTCTAAGATGCCAAAATTATCGTGTACAACCTTAGCAACAGGAGCCAAGCAGTTTGTTGTGCAGGACGCATTGGAAACGATGTTCATGCTACTCTTGTATTCCTTGTGGTTTACGCCCATAACAAACGTCGGCGTATCGCTGTCTTTTGCGGGGGCACTGAATACTACTTTCTTAGCACCGCCGTTCAGATACGCTTGTGCCTTTTCTTGTGTGAGGAAGATACCAGTACATTCCAAAATGTAGTCTGCACCGTCCTTACCCCAAGACACATCTTCGGGCTTCCATTCGGAATGAACTGTAATTGGTGTACCGTCCACTACCAATTTACCGCCCTCTTGCTTCACAGTACCCTTATAACGTCCATGGATTGAGTCGTATTTCAACATATATTCCATGTAGGCTAGGTCGATGCCTGGATCGTTAATAGATACCACTTGCACCTTGTCCTTGTTTTGCATAGCATAGCGTAAAGCTAATCGTCCGATTCGGCCAAAGCCGTTGATTCCCACTTTAATCATTTTTTTGCTCCTTTTGATTTTTATTTGAATCGGCGTTTCCCGACCCTCAATATATAGTATAACACTTTATTTGCAAATGTGCAAGAATTTTTTATTATTTTTTTGCATTTTTTGTTTTTTTATCAAGGTGATTATGAAAAAATCACTCGTCAAAAAAATAAATTTGACAAAAAATTTTTTTCCTGTTAGAATGTAGTCGTTAAATATGGTATGTCTGTTTATGGACAGAAAGGGAGGAAAAAAATGAAATCAATTAAGGTATCTTTGGACACAATAAACAAGGTAAAAGGGTTTGTAAACGTGGTATCCGTGTGCGATGGAGACTTCGATCTTTCGTCGGGGCGTTATGTGGTGGATGCAAAGTCCATTATGGGGATATTTAGCTTGGATTTAGGCAAGCCTTTGACCCTGAACATTCACGACGACGAGGTAGCCGACCGCATACTTCCACAGCTGAAGCAATACGAGGCGTAGAGCACCGAGGGTAAAATTGTAGGGGCTTGAAAAATCTCAAGCCCCTGTTTGCTTTATTCAGCTATGGTAAAACTACAATTTTTTGCCATTGGACTCGATTACATTTTTGTACCATATGGCACTATCTTTTAGTGTGCGTTTTTGTGTATCGAAATCAACATAAATCAAACCGAAACGCTCCGTATATCCCTGTTCCCACTCGAAATTATCCATGATACTCCAATGAAAATATCCCATAACATCAACACCTTCGCCCACCGCTTGGCGTAGGGAGGTCAAATACCGCTGCATATAGTTGATACGGTTTGGATCGTGTACCTTTCCGTCCAGCGAAACGCAATCGTGGGCGGACATTCCATTTTCCGTGATGACGATAGGGATTTTATAGCGTTCGTACATGAATTTAACAGGCCAATACAGAGCTTCGGGGGTAACAGGCCAGCCGAACGCCGTTTTCGTATGACCCACGGGACGAGTTGTCTTTTTATACCCGCCCTTACCATCGCTGGATACAGGGCTTGAATGATAGATATTCTGCCCGTAATAGTCTAGTGGTTGGTGCATTATATCCAAATCGGACGGCTTGATTTTTGGCATATTCTGCCCAAAAACCTTGAACGATTTTTCGGGGAAAATGCCGAGCATTACAGGGTCGCTCCACCAGGCTATCGTAAAGCCCCAATCGCTTAGCACATCGAAAGTAGCAAGTTTTGCCGCCTCTATATCCTTTGAATTTTTCGGGTTTGCTGGGTAAAATGTGTTGCCCGTTGGTGCATAGCCCACTATTACATCTTGTACAATCTCCCGTAGCACCTTGACCGCCTTGCCGTGGCTTAGCATTACGTTATAAGACATTTGCAGTGCATCTTTGGTTGAATAACGTATTCCTGGGGCTTTTTTCGTTTCCTGAAATGCCAGCCCGATAAAGACCTGCGGCTCATTTAGTGTCATAAAATTCTTCAGTTTTTTGCCCAGTCTATTCGCCACTACAGCCGTATATTCAGCAAACCACTCCGAGCTATCGGGATTAAGCCATCCGCCTTTTTCATGCAGTGCTTGCGGATAATCCCAATGGAACAAGGTGGCACAGGGGGTAATATCCGCCGCTATAAGCTCATCGATTAAATTTTCATAAAATTTCAGCCCTTTTTCATTTACTTTGCCTATGCCTTCGGGCAAAATACGTGGCCACGAGATAGAGAATCTGTATGCTTTAAGCCCTATCTGTTTCATAAGAGCCACGTCTTCTTTGTATCTATGGTAATGATCGCAAGCTACATCGCCCGTGTGCCCGTCCTGCACACGTCCCGACTCCTTACAAAACATATCCCAAATAGAAAGCCCTTTGCCGTCATCATATGCAGCCCCTTCAATTTGATAAGATGAAGACGCACTGCCCCACAAAAAATCTTTTTTAAATGCCATATTTTCAACTCCTTAGGTTGTCATAATATAGTAGACTCGCCTTAAACCCGCAGGGTTTCGCCCTAGATCCGCATTTTTATGGTGTTTTTGCGTTGTGTTAAAAGTGGCTGTAGCGTTTTGCGTTGCGGTCAGTAGTATTTAGGGCAAGTCTGGCTCTTCGCAAAGCGAACAACATATCGCTCCATATTCATTATAACACAAATTTTCATTATTGGGTATACTCGATTTACTTCGATGTTAAAAAATTGAAAAATTCGACAATGTTAAAAAATTGAAAAATTCGACCCCCTTGAAAAATTTCAAACCCTGTGGTATAATACAATAAAACATTTGTGAGAGGAAAATTTATATGACAGATTTAAGGCAAGCGGCACAAACAGCCGCCGAGGCACTAGACAACAAATTCGGCAAAAACACAGTCGTCCTAGACATCAGCCATATCTCCACAATAGCCGACTACTTCGTTATAACCACCGCCTCGAACCCTAATCAAGTTTCTGCCATGGTTGCAGATGTGGAAGAAGCCCTTGAAAATTGCGGCGTAAAACTAAAACACGCCGAAGGCCTAGGCAGAACCGACTGGGTTCTTATGGACTTCCACGATATTATCGTCCATGTGTTCGATGAGGATAGCCGTGCTTTTTACGACCTCGAACGCACTTGGAGCGACGCTCAAAAAATTTAATTTTACATAAAGGAGATTGAAAAATGTCAAATGTTTACATCTGTGCCGCAAAAAGATCCGCAATCGGTAACTTTCTAGGCACTCTGAAAGACGTACACCCAGCCGAAATCGGCGCAGCGGTGGTAAAGGATATTCTAACCAGCACAAAGCTAGACGCAACCGCACTCGACGAGGTCATTGTCGGCAACGTGCTGTCCGCTGGCGTGGGGCAGGGCATTGCAAGGCAGGTCGCACTAAAAGGCGGCGTGGACGAGAGCATCCCTGCATACGCCATAAATCAGGTCTGTTGCAGCGGCATGAAAGCCGTGATGAACGCCGCAACCGCCATTACCGCAGGGCAAGCCGACCTCATTTTGGCTGGCGGCGTGGAATCCATGTCTGGCACACCATTCCTGCTCCCAGGCGGAGTGCGTTCAGGCAACAAATTAGGCAATTTCAACGCTGTCGATCACATGGTTTACGATGCACTCACGGACGCTTTTGAGCAGTATCACATGGGAATAACGGCTGAAAACATTGTAGAACAGCTAAAAATCTCACGAGAAGAGCAGGACGAGTACGCCATAACCTCCCAAACCAAAGCCATCGCCGCACAGGACGCTGGGCGTTTTGCGAACGAAATCGTCCCCCTCACGGTAAGGGCTGGCCGCACGGAAATCACTTTCGACACGGACGAGTACATCAACCGTTCCACGAACCTAGAAAAACTCGCCAAACTCCGCCCTGCGTTCAAAAAGGACGGCACGGTTACAGCTGGAAACGCTTCAGGTATCAACGATGGAGCGAGTTTCACGCTAGTGGCAAGCGAAGCCGCCGTTAAAAAGCACAATTTAACGCCCTTAGTCGAGATAGTCGCCTATGCACAGGCAGGTCTCGACCACAAGATAATGGGCTTAGGGCCTGTCCATTCCACGAAAAAAGCCCTTTCGCAAGCCAATTTAGCCATATCGGATATTGACCTAATAGAATTTAACGAGGCATTTGCGGCACAGTCATTGGGCGTATTAAAGTCCCTATCCGCCGACCTATCAATCTCCCAAGAGACGCTACAACAAAAGGTCAACCCAAACGGCGGAGCGATAGCCTTAGGTCATCCAGTAGGGGCTTCCGGCAACCGCATAATAGTAACTCTAATTCACGAAATGCAAAAATCCAAAGCCACACTCGGCTTGGCATCACTATGCGCAGGCGGCGGAATGGGCTGCACGGTTATTTTCAAAAGAATCTAATTTTCAGCCTTAAAACCGTGGGGCTCTGCCCCACACCCCGCAAGGGGCGCGCCCCTTGACCCGCTCGTTCGTTTTTTGTTGGCTTGTGGGGGTTCGTTGATATTTACAGATTTGTAGGGGCGGATGGTATCCGCCCTTTTTTCTTTTTGCTCGCCTTTTTTCTTCTCGCAAAAAACGCCGCCGATTGGACAGGAATCGGTGGCGTTTTTATCTGCATTTTGTAGGGGCGGATAATATCCGTCCGTCCATTACCAAACCGCCTATTTATTGCAAATTTGCCATATTGCGGGCGGATAATATCCGCCCCTACGGTACAAGCAAACGCATAACCAACCCCAATTTTTCAATCATTGATTGACAACACGTCCCCATACTCAACTACCAACCCCACTATCCGATTCACAGTTTCCGCCGAAACGCCGATTGATTCTAAATATGCCCGTATTCCGCCAAGTGCGGCGACATAATCAAGCACAGGCTGCAAATACCCACGATTCGAGTATATGTACTCAATAGGTATCTTGCGTTCAGTCATTTGCATTACGAAATCAGGATTTTCCATAATGTAAGTGTGCGTAACCTCATAATTTGCAATAATATCCGCACAGCAAACCCCTGCAAGCCGCAGCAAAAGTGCAGCAATAATGCCTGTCCTGTCTTTTCCAGCGGTGCAATGAAACAAAATGCCGCCAGCCGACACTTTGGCGATGGTCTCCATGACTTTTTTTATAGCATTGCCCTCGTTTCTCAATATTAGCAGATAAAAATTCGGCAAGAAATCGGCTGGGGGCATTTTGGTTAGCTTTGTAACATCTGCCGCCTTGCCAGATATTAGCGGTATGTTAATGTATTTTACAACATTGCTCGAAACAAATGGCGAGGGCGAAGTCGCCAACTCGTCGGCGGAACGCAAATCAATCACGGTTCTAATGCCGTAATTTACCAAAAACTGCATATCACGTTCGTCAAGCCGCCCCAAATCGTCCGCGCGCACAAACTGCCCCCACCTCGTTACTCCGCCATCGCAAGCGTAGCCGCCCAAATCACGGACATTGTAAGCGTTTTTTAATGGCAAACGAATATAATTTGTCATATTGCACCTCGTTTAGGATTTTTTTATCTCGCGCCTTAAAACTATGGAGAAAATCTCAACCGCAAGCAAAGTTATGAATATCACCGTAAGAATGGCGACAATATTGCCGAAGTCGTTTCCACGGATTGCGCGCATAAGCAAAGCACCTATGCCGCCCACGCCCACCATGCCAAGCCCTATGGACTCGGCGATGTTGGCTTCAAACCGAATGGACGACCACGACAAGAACGACGTTACAACCCCTGGCAAAACGCCCTTGACCACAATATGCAGCCAAGGCGCGCCAACCGCTCGCAGGGCCTCGATGCTGTCTGTTCCCTTTTCCTCGATGGCGGCGGCAAAGGATTTTACCAAATATCCCATGGTGGATAGCAACAGCCCCACCATGCCAGCCGTATTGCCAAATCCGATGCTTGCCACAATCATCAACAGCCACACAAGAGAGGGGACGGCACGAATTATGGCGACAACAGCCTTTATCACAACCGCCATAATCTTGTTGGGGGCTGTGTTTGATGCCGCAAGAAAGGCAAGGGCAATGGAAATCCAAAAGCCCACGAACAGCGAGGCAGCCGCCAGTGCCAACGACACAAGCATTTCGCTGATTGCCTCGGGCAATATGGCGGGGTTAAAATCGGCAAACATTCTAAGGACAGCCCCTGCATTGCCAAGCCTTTCGGCAAAACGCACCAAGTCCAAATCTATCATGTACGCACTAAACACAAATACAAACAATATGGTTGACACTAGCGTAATTTTTTTGATTTTGTCGGCAGTCGGTGTTAATTTTACACGTTTTGCATAAACGGCACTCATTGGACACGCCCCCTTAACTTGTTGGCGGCAAATTCCGTCGCCAGAATCAACGCTGTAATAACAATAATTAGTGAAAGTGCGGACTGGTATCGGAACAGCCGCAAATGTGTTGAAATCATTAAGCCTATGCCGCCTGCACCCACCATGCCCAGTATTGCCGATGCCCTAAGGTTAATCTCGAATGTGAACAATGTCCAGTTAATCCAAGCAGGCACAAATTCTGGCAAAATGCCGTGGCAGATAATTTGGAATTTGCTTGCACCCACGGCGCGCAGGGCTTCGATTTTGTCGCTGTCAACCTCGCTTAGCGATTCCGCATAGGAGCGAGACAAAAAGCCCAATGTAGCAAATATTATAGCTAAAAGCCCCACCATGCTACCTATGCCGAAAATAAAAATTAGCAACGAAACCCACACCAATATCGAAATATTCCTAAGCACGGATAAAAACGCCCTAAATCCCAATCTTAGCCATACTATGCTATTGGTCTTTTCCGATAAAAGCAAGCCGCCGCCGAGTGCAAGCACCGATGCAATGCCTGTGCCAACTACGGCGAAAAAAATCGTCTGGACGATTAAATTCATTGCGGCTGGCACGGCGGTAAAATTGGGCGGCATGAACCTTGTGGCAAAAAACATTGCAAAAGCAGGAAACGCCGCAAAGGTCTCATATAGGCTTATGGTGAACTCTCCCACCAGCTAAAGCTTGTGGGATTGCGGCTAGTATTCTTATCAAAAACACCTCATCATTGTAAACGATGAGGTGCGGCGATAAAAGCAAATTTGCGTAATTCTTTTGTAAAGTTTAGGTAAATTCGATATGGATAGCTGTGCCTTTTTCAAGAAAACCGCTCAATCAACGCCTCTTGCAAGACACGAGATAGGCTCAAATTAGCCGAAACAGCCTTGTTATCTAGCCATTTTGGTATGCTAACAGTACGCTTAACTGCTCGATTATTGCGAACGTCTACCCTGATTATATTTACAAATTCATCTGCCGCTGGTTTAATGTCGCCGATGTCGCTAGGGTTGGGAATTTCCAGCTGTTTATCAACTAAATATTCTATCCACTGGGTTAGAGCATCGTGTGCCATGTAAATTGCGTTCCCCAAATTTTTGCCCTCGCTTATGCACTCTGGTAAATCAGGGTACGTTATCGTGTAACTTTTGTCGCTATTGCTGTGAAAAATAGCAGGATATACATATTCCATAGATACCACCCTTTCGTTATTGCTGTATCCCAGCATTTTTTAATATTTGCTTGGCTGTATATTCGTTAATTTCACGATGATTCGGTACTTGCACTGGTCTGTTGCCTGGCTTTTCGTAGATTGAATGGTCGCCAATCCTATCCAGTTTGTAGCCGTGCTTTTCTAATTTTTTCACTAAATCTTTGCGTTTCACAAAAGCACCACCTAATCATTACTGTAATATTTGGGTTAATTAGCGAACAATGTCCCAGCATAAAACGCTAATCCGCAAGGCTCAATGAACGCAAATCTATATGTATTCCGTTTTTTGTTATCAGAATATTTTCTAAACTTTGGTCTGGCAGCTTTTCACTTTCAAACCAACACTCCACTACATTAGATGTCTGTGTGAGATACCAATGTTCAGTACCAATGCCTGTGCTGTACAAGACTCGCTTGAAATTTCGCTCCATGTCGGAATTGGAATTAGACCACACCTCGATGACCAAATCAGGAAATCCAGCAACACTTTCCTTAACCTTAGACAAAGCATAGCTGTTTTGGTGAAATAACATTATGTCTGGGATAACTTCTGAAAACTCATCCAAGTCCTCGGAGGAGAACTCATCGTGGGCTATTAGGGCGGCATTAAGCTCTATCTTGTATAACAATCCCTCGTCTTCTTTCGTATTGTACATTAAGCCGCTGTCGTTTGCTCTGTCTAACTCCCTATTTATAGCACGAGTCAATACTTTGTGTCTGTGTTTAGGCAAAGCCATCCCCAAAGTCCAAACTGGTAATACTGTGGTCATTTTTGCGATCTCCTATCTTCCGCACCATATTACAAATTGTACCACAACCGCAATTATTTTGCAAATTTTGGCATTTTTAGCCGCCAACCAAAAAACGCCGCCGATTGAACAGGTATCGACGGCGTTCTACTATCTTAATTGTTGGCGAACAATGTCCCTGCATAAAATGCCAAAACATCAAATCTATCGCCATTTTGGGGATTCGCCATTATGAAACGATTAAGGCTAAGCCACCCCTCTTGCAACACGCCGTTTACATTGCGGCTATAAGGTATTCTCGTATCTACCCTAAAATCCACTGGTACGCCCCAAAGGAATCGCTCCACCTGAACAAATTCAGCCGACTCAGGCAGGAAATTTTGGTCTACAACGACAATCAAGCCACTCGGCAATATTATCGGCATACGTTCAACATACATCAAAGTCTCAACGGTAACTCCCCTGTAATCCGCCAAATCAGCCAAAGTATCATGCAAAATCTGCTTGCGAACGGCAACATCATCAGGTTCTAATTCATACTCAGGGGAAAACGGTGTCGGAAGACCCCATGCAGACACAATGCCTGAATATACGGCAAAAAAGTCCCAAGTTCCAGGGCGAGTCCGAGACGGAACGGAGGCGACCTCGGTCAAATGCAACTCGCCGTTAAACAGTTGACCGTCTACCATTGTATGATAGAAACGGCTTGAATTGGGCTGAAATTGTTCGGATTCCCCCAAAAAAGCCACCGTTACACTATCCCATTTGCTATCGGCTTCGACCTCCGCATTAAGCACGAAATTCAAATAATTGGCGAAAATATAATCAATAGCGGCAAATTCCTCTTCAATCGTCTCGACCTGCATTTGCGACAACGCCGCCATCGCCTGTTCAAGCATTTGAGCAATTTCCCCATATTCCGCAACAATCGGCTCGGCTGGCGGAACGTCCGCAACCAACGTACCCATATAAACCGCCAAAAAATCACCCAAACCATTGTCCAAGCTAACAGTCGCAGAACGAACAATCGCAAGTTCCCCTCGATAGACAACGCCGTCCACTTCACGGCTGTATATCAAGAAATTTTGCGGTTGGAACGTGGTCTGCCTGTTCCAAAAAAATTCCTGCACTTCTACAAATAATCCGTCAGAAGCGGATAAAATCGCAATTTGCTCCGCACGCATTTCCTCGACAGTCTGCCCTCTGCTCTCCGCAATCACTGGCGATAGGCTTTCCATAGTATCAAGCAAATTCTGCTCACGGATTGCCCTCTCCTCGAAGCCAGGCTCTACGCCGTGTTCAGGGTGTACACCCTCTGGCGTTGGGAAATTTTCAAGGAATAATTCGCCAGTGTAAACGACGACAAAATCCCAAAGCCCCACATTATTCTGCGAGGGATTTTTCCCAAAACTGCCACGGCTTAAATACCCCTGAAATAGCTGTCCGTCCACGTTACGTTGATGAAAAGCGGTCAGCTGCGGCTCATAGTCCGCAAAATGCCCAGGCAAGTTTAGAAAAAATTTAACCCAAACACTACCCTCATCAGCGTTTATTTCAAGCTGTCCGCTAAAATGCTCCTCAAACAACTCATGTCTAGCAATGACCTCCTCGACAACGGAGTCAAATTCCATTTCCGCCAGCAATCCGACAAATTCCTCGAATTGTTGGGAAAATTCCTCATGTCCTTCCTGTTCGTAGTCAATAAAAATTATCGGTTCAAAGTTAAAAGTGGTCTCTGTCGTGGCGGTATCGTAATTAAGGGCAAATGTCGTCAAACTACCGAACGCCAGCACCGCCACCATAACAAAAGCTATCATAACGGCAAGGTTCTTTTTGAATCTAAACATTTTTTTCATTACTTTTTCTCCTTTCAAGAGAGTTCTAATAGGTTCGCTTGCACCAAATGCACCTGTTCCGCACCATATTACAACTATACCACAACAACAATCATTTTGCAAATATTTTGGTATTTTTACAAAGCCACAAACAAAAATCCCCCAGTTGAAAATTTCCAAAAACTGTGATACAATAAACTACACGGTGGAAAAAGCTAAAATAACGCCCAAAACCGCTAAAAAAGCCAAGCGATTGGGCAAAACCAAAACCCACCAAAAACAAACGAGCGGGTCTGGGGGCGCGCCCCCAGCGGGGTGTGGGGCAGAGCCCCACGGTTTTAGGTTTGAAGAAGAAAGGGAGGATTTTTTTGAAGAAGTTGACTAATGATTATATATCGGTGCTCTGTAATGAGTTCGATATGCTCTATAATGCAGGAGTTGCTCCTTATGATGGAGCACTGCTGCTACTTGACGATGAGAAAGATAGAGACGGACGTAGAGTTTTGCAAAGTATGATCGATTCGTTGGAGCAAGGGAAGAATTTGGCGGACGCATGTAGAGAATCAGGCTATTTTCCTGCCTATATGGTCTCTATGTTGGAGGCTGGCGAGAAAACGGGGCGGATTACCGAGACGTTGAAAGCCCTGGCAAAACATTATCAACGTCAGGAATTGATTGCAAAATCATTGCATAGTGCGGTGCTGTACCCTGCTCTGTTGCTGATTATGATGGTCTCGGTGGTAACATTTCTGCTGGTGCAAGTGCTGCCCATGTTTAACGAGGTCTTTGAACGGCTGGGGACTGGGCTGCCGCCGCTTGCGGAACAACTGATGTTCTTGGGTAGAGGGATTGCGGCATCTTCGGCTGTTATTGCAGGCGTTGTGGCGATTATTGTAATTGTCGCCTTTGTGCTGTGGCTACTGCCCAGAGTGAGAGACGGCTTGACAAAAGGATTTCGGCGAGCTTTTGGGCATAGAGGGCTGATGGGCAGTATTGCATCTAGCCGTTTTGCATCAGGGCTGGCGTTGTCGGTGGCAAGCGGTTTGGAGACGACAAGGGCGTTGGAACTTGCCATTGCAATAAGCAGCGGCTCGGCTGTCATGGAGCGGAAGTACATGAAATGCGTGAGTTTGGTCAAATTTGGCAACACACTTTCCGATGCAATGCTACAATCAGGGATTTTTAACGCAAGAAATACAAGAATGATGTCCTTGGGGACAAAAGTTGGTATGTTGGACGCGGCGCTGGCGGAAATTGCCGACCGAGAGGCACGGAGCGTTCAGGACGATATTGACAGGCTAATTGGCAGGGTTGAGCCAACGCTGGTCATTATTTCCTCCGTTATAACGGGCATAATTTTGTTGTCAGTCATGCTCCCACTTATGGGAATAATGACCGTATTGGGCTAATGGGTAGGCGAGTATTTAAGCGGACGGCAGGGGAAAATATCAGGGCGTTGTTTATGCCGCTGTTGTTTTTGTTCGTTACGCTAGGGATAGTGGTTTACGGCCTAAATCAGGCAAGCGAGGCGAGCCGAGAAGAGGCGAGGCGTACGTTGGAGGAGAGTTTGCAACGTGCAATAATTACATCGTATGCGATAGAGGGGCGGTATCCGCCGACTTTGGAGCATATTGTGAATAATTTTGGTATTCGCATAGACGAGAGCCGATTTGTTGTATTTTATGAGGTTTTTGCGTCTAATATCATGCCGGCGCTGGCGGTTATTGATTTGTTGGATTAGGGAATTTAATTTGGAGAGATTGACGGCGGTGTGCTGCTAGATTATAGAGGAGGAAATGGCGTGAAAGACAGATATTTAGGCTTGAAAAATTTGGACGAGATGAAAGACAGCGAGTGGGGGCGTGAAAATGCTCGGTTTGTGGAACTGGCGTTTGAGATACGAACGCTTGACATGAGGAAAGACCGTGTTAAATGGTGGAAATGTATGGATGAGATGTTTGAATTAGCTAAAGACGAGGAGCCGTTGGATTTTCCAGAACGTATCCCAGCACCCACACAATTTTTTGAAGAACCACAGAAATTGGCGGCTACGCAATGAACTATGCGTTGGATTCTAACACGGTTATTCATTTTATACACCAAGAGCCAAACGTGAAACATCACATCGACACTATCATTTCAAACGGTGGCACTTTGATTATACCAACGGCGGTCGATTATGAGGTACGGCGAGGTTTTTACGTTAAATCGAGACCCAAAAATGAAACGATTTACGAGGGTTTATTTGCGAGCTCAATCCTCATTGACCTTACCCCCAAAACATGGCAACGAGCCATGCACATTTACGCCGACCTCCGTAAGCAAGGCATAACAATCGGCGACTTTGACGTAATAATAGCTGCCTCTTGCGTGGTCAACAACCACATACTCGTAACCACCAACACCAAGCATTTTGAGAATATCGACGATTTACTGCTGGAAAATTGGGCGGAAGATTAGAGGGGTGGTAGCGTGAAGGATGTATATTTAGGCTTGACAAATTTGAGCACTCTAAAAGACAGCGAGTGGGGACGTGAAAATTCACGGTTTGTGGAAATTCTTTTTGAAATGGAAGATTTGGACGAAAACGACCATGCTGGTTGGAGAAAAGGCATGAACGAGTTGTTTTCATTAACCGATGATGACGAAGACCCACTAGAACGTATTCGCATAAGCAAGAGCGATTTATTCGCATTAAAAGCCTATGACGAGGAGCAAGAGAGGTTGGCGGCGTGTCGCCAGATTATAGAGGAGGAAACAGTATGGAAGGCAACTATTTAGGTTTGAAAAATTTGGACGAGTTGAAAGACAGCGAGTGGGGGCGTGAGAATGTGCGGTTTGTGGAGATTCTTTTCGAGATTAAAAGTCTCGATAAAAATGACCATGCGGCTTGGCGTAAGTGTACGGACGAATTGTTGAAATTAGCCAACGATGATGACGAAGATCCACTAGAACGTATACGCATAAGCAAAAGCGATTTATTCGCATTAAAAGCCTATGACGAGGAGCAGGAGAGATTGGCGGCGGCACAATGATTTATGCACTAGATGCAAATATTGCGATACATTTTATACACCAAGAGCCGAACGTACATCGTATGATTGACAATGTTTCTTTAAATGGTAGCAAACTAGTCATACCAACTGCGGTTGATTACGAGGTGCGGCGTGGTTTTTATGTCAACCCAAACGCAAAGAGGGAATTATCTTACGAACATCTATACGAAAAATGCACACTTATAGACCTCAACTCTCGAATCTGGCAACAAGCCATGCAAATCTACGCCGACCTCCGCAAGCAAGGCATAACAATCGGCGACTTTGACGTAATAATCGCTGCCTCTTGCGTGGTCAACAGCCACATACTCGTAACCACCAACACCAAGCATTTTGAGAATATAGCCAGTTTGTTGCTGGAAAATTGGTTAGAAATGGGAGAATGAAAAAATGGGAAACAATACGAAACAGAGCAGGCTTGACACATTATTTGTGCTTATAATATTCTGCGTTTTTGCAGGTTCGGTACTCGTTGCCCTGACCATGGGGGCGAGTGCATATCGAGGTACGCTCGAAATTTCAAGTTATCGTTTTGCGGAGCGGACTGGTCTTTTTTACATATGGACAAAGACGAAAAATTTTGACGAATACGGTAGAATTTTCGTCGAACCCTTTTTTGACACAACCGCTCTCGTCCTAGAAGAGGACATTGCTGGCAATCTCCATCGCACGTACATTTTCTACCGAGACGGATTTATAATGGAACTTTTCACACGAGCGGATAGTGAATATTCCCTATCCGACGGCATCCCCGTCCTAAACTTAGCTGGCGGCACTCTCTCGTTCCAACATTCCCAAAACGCCATAATAATAACCGACTCTCTCGGCTCTCTAATAATCTCCCCCCGCACAGGTTAAGACCTTGGGGGCTCTGCTCCCAATCCTGGGAGCAGACCGTCTGTCCCGCCACTTTGAAAAGTGGACAAACTTTAAATTTGGTTTTGGGATTTTTTGCATAGGGGGCTTTTGGCTACCGTAATTGTGAAAAATTTGTTGTGAATGTTAGTGTGATGTCAAAAAAAGGAGTGGATGTTGTGGATTTTAAATCTTTGGAGATAAGTGATGAGAGAGAGGGGAAAGTGGTTTCCTCTCGGTCGAAATCGTTTTTGTTTCTGTTTGAGCAACTTATGGTAATTTTGATTTTTGCGATAAGTGCCGTTGTGTGTGCTAGGATTTTTGTCGAGGCACATATCATTGCTGGGCAGAGTGCGGATATCAATAATGCCTTGATTGTCGCAAAAAGTGGAGCGGAAGCATTTCGTGCTAGTTCAGGCGATTTGGGCTTGGCGGCGGAATTGCTGGGTGCTGAAAATGTCAATAACGTGATTTTCCTGTTTTACGATAGTAGTTGGGCACGTACGGATGCGGATAATGCCTTGTATGTTTTGTCCATTACTCCTGCTGTAATCGAGGAAGAGACGTTGGTTTCGGCACAGATAACCGTGCGGCGGTTGGGCGATGGGGTTTTGGCTGGAAATGTGGTTAGTTTTAACGCCGTGGCGGCTAATCCCTAAAATTATCCCAAGTCAAAAATGGTAAAAAACCGCGGACGAATGTTAAAAATTTGACGACAACATATCCGCGAACTTGCATATGTTATGAGACTGCGCGGATGGAAACTTGGCAATCCATGATAACATCAGCGCGATGTCAAAAAAGGAGGAGTTATGAGGAATAGTGTGCCTGGGCATGGGGCTGTTTCGATAGTTTTGATATTTACGGTGCTTTGCCTGACTATATTAGCGGTGGTCTCGCTTAATCAAGCGTTGACGGATAGAGGACTGGCGGTGGCGGCACAAAGTGTCGTTGTGGGTTATTATGAGGCGGACGCACTGGCAGAACGTGTACTCGCCAACCTAAATCCAACCCTTTCACAACAGACCGTCCTCGGTGTGGACGTGCAGATTGTGGACGGCGTGGCTACTTTTGACGTTCCGATACATGAGTACATTTATCTCATCGTTGAGGCGGAACTAGGCGGCTCGATCCTAGTCTGGCGCATGGAAAACACAGCCGACTGGACACCCGATTTCAGCCTACCCATCTGGACAGGATCTTAAAACCGTGGGGCTCTGCCCCACACCCCGCAAGGGGACAAGCCCCCTTGACCCCCAAACTTTCGCTACTTTTTGGCTCGTGGATTCCCACAACAGGCTACAAATTTATAACGATTTTTGGGGTATCGAAATTTATTTGAGGAGTTGGATTGGAAAATGAACCGAATTTTAGATTTTTTAATCGAAACCGAGCCACTAATGGACAATCTACACGAACTATCCTACACCAACGCCACAGAATTATACCAAGGGCTAGAAAAATGCGTTAAAGCCCTACCAACAAAACTCACGCCACACGAAGCGGAACTCCGTGTCGAGGCCTGTATCCGCCTAGACGCAGTATTAGAGCAGATAGTCGATACCATGCCGCTCAACAAATCCTGGAAAGGCGGCGATGTCTACACCCCCAGCGTAGACCGCTGGCGGCATTGGCAAAACGTCGAACTCCTGAAAGATAAGGGCTTGGTCGGCTATATGCTGGCGGCGGAATTGCAATCGGTAGCCACAATGTATTTTTTAAGCGGCACAGAAAACGAGTACCCTAATTTGCAGAACGTGAGGGGGCTAAACGTCCTGTGGGGCGATACGAAAAATGAACGGCGATTTTTAGACCATTTGCTTGACAATTATCGGAAAATGGACGTGCTGATTTTGCATGGCTGCTATGAAGCGACAATAAAATTTTTACTAACATACCGCCGACTCCGCCCAGACGGCAAGGTCTTCCTCGGATTAGATATGAATCGGATTACCTTTGCAGAAATAGGCAAGGATTGGGGGAGTGAGCAGGCACACCGAGTGCTATCCGCTTGTGATGTGATCGCTACATCCTGCACCCCAATGAGGGACGAGATAAACTTGTACTCACATTTCCCTGCACCTTGCAGACTTTTAACAAATGCGTTCTTCGGGGGGGGGGG
>WRKH01000314.1 GCA_009778175.1 Turicibacter sp. | reverse complement strand
TCGTATGCATCATCCTGCATAAACACCTCCTAAGACCGTGGGGCTCTGCCCCACACCCCGCAAGGGGCTCTGCCCCTTGACCCCGCTGGGGGCGCGCCCCCAGACCCGCTCGTTTGTTATGTTATTGCGTTATTTGTGGGGTTGGTTATTTCATCGATTAATTTATTCATTTTCATTCCGTGGGCTATGCTGTCGTCTAGCACAAAGGTAATTTCGGGGGTATGCCGCAGATTAAGGATTTCGGCGACTCTTTTACGCACGAAACCTGCTGCATTCGTCAGCGCTTTCAACAGCTCGCTCGGTTCATCTTTTGTATTTTCCAAAACGCTCACATAGATTTTGCAATATTTCAAATCTGCCGTGGTTTTAGCCCCAGTAACGCTAACTACATTATTCAAGCGTGGATCCGACATCTCGAATCTCATAATATCTGCTACTGTACGCACAATTTCATCATTTACACGCTCTATCCTCTGACTATTTTTCAAAACTTCCTCCTCGTAAAAGATTAGAACCGCCCTAAAACCGTGGATTACTTGTCTCCCCCACGGTTTTAGGACACAATCGAAAACTCTCTAAACAGCGATTTCTTCCATAAAGTAGGATTCTATCGTATCGCTCTCTTTTATATCGTTGAAACGGTTAAAAACCATACCACATTCGTAGCCCGATGCCACTTCTCGCACATCGTCCTTGAAACGGCGTAGTGTGTCCAGAGTGCCTTCGTAAACTACTATGCCGTTGCGAATGATGCGGACGGGGTTGTTGCGTAGGATTTTGCCGTCCTGAACATGGCAACCTGCTATTGTGCCAACGCCAGAAGCTTTGAAAAGCTGGCGTATCTCGGCGTGTCCCGTTATTTTTTCTTGATATACGGGGGCAAGCATTCCCTTCATCGCCTTTTCAATATCTTCGATTGCGGCGTAAATTACTCGGTACATTCGTAGGTCAACCTTTTCAGATTCTGCCACCATACGTGCCTGATTGTCTGGACGTACGTTAAAGCCTATTATAATGGCGTTTGAGGCGGATGCAAGCATTACATCGCTTTCCGTTATTGCACCCACGCCGCCGTGTATTGTGCGAACTCGTACCTGTTCGTTAGAGAGTTTCTCCAGGCTGGTTTTTAATGCCTCTACCGAGCCGCCTACATCGGCTTTTACTACAACATTCAAGTCTTTTACCGTGCCTTGTTGAATCTGCTGGAATAAATCATCCAAAGAGATTTTGTTCGGCGTGGCTTTTATTAGGCTGACTCGTCCACGAGCTATAACACTCTCCGCTAATTGGCGGGCTTGCTTGTCGCTTTCCGCCACAAAGAACATATCGCCAGCGTTAGGTACTTCGGAAAGGCCGACAATTTCAACAGGGATTGCAGGCCCTGCCGCCTTTACCTTTGTTCCCTTGTCGTCTATCATGCTCCGTATATGCCCAAAACTAGAGCCTGTAACAACGGTATCGCCCTCTTTTAACGTGCCGCTTTCTACTAAAACAGTTGCGACCGCACCCCGACCCTTGTCGAGTTTTGCTTCTATCACATGGCCTCGAGCCCGTTTGTTTGGATTCGCCTTTAATTCCTTGACTTCGGAGGCTAGAATAATCATCTCGAGCAGGTCAGAAATACCCGTCTTTTGCTTGGCTGAAACAGGTACGGAGATAATGCTGCCGCCCCAATCTTCTACAAGCAAATCATGTTCAGTAAGCTCCTGTTTTACCCTGTCAGGGTTTGCATCGGGCAGGTCAATTTTGTTAATAGCCACGATAATCTCGACTTCTGCGGCTTTTGCGTGATTTATCGCCTCGATTGTCTGTGGCATAACGCCGTCGTTTGCAGCCACTACAAGCACAGCAATATCAGTAACTTGTGCACCACGCATACGCATTGCTGTAAACGCTTCATGGCCTGGCGTATCTAAAAAGGTTATAGGTTTGCCGTTTATCTCGACTGTGTATGCACCGATATGCTGTGTAATTCCGCCCGCTTCGCCTGCCGTTACGGAGGTGTTGCGTATAACGTCTAGCAGCGAAGTTTTGCCGTGATCCACATGACCCATGACGACTACAACGGGTGGACGTGTCTCCAAAAGACTCTCGTCCTCTTCCTGTTCATCAAATGCCACTTCAAATACATCTTGCTCCACGTATTCCTCAACAAGGCAATCAAAACATTCGCCAATATAGAAAGCGGTGTCAAAGTCGATAACCTGATTGGCAGTAACCATCACGCCCCTTTTCATCAGTAATTTGATGATGTCAGCGATGGATTTGTAGAGTTTTTCAGCCATCTCACGTACGGTAACGTCAGGGCCTACGGTAATTTGCGTTACGGTAGGAATAACGGTTTCTGGCATAATACGTTTCTGTTTCTTGACACCACGGCGTTCCGAATGTCCTCTGTCGTCCCGTCGGAATCCTTTTTTCTGCTGAAAATAACGAGGTTGGAAGTTGTCTTTTAGGGATTCTTTCTTGCCCTTAGCCTTGACCGCATCCGTACGTTTCTGCCATTCTTGCTTGCGATCGCTCTTTGTGGGTTCGGCTTTTATTGGGGTTTCCTTGAAAGGAGCGGATTTGTCAGCATCTCGCCTCCGCTGATCCCCTTTCCTCGGGCGTTCCATATCGAATTTTCTAGGTTGTTCGCCAGTAGGCTTAGTCTTTCTAGGACGCTCCGCCTCGGGACGTTTGGGGCGATCACCACGTTCGCCTATTGGTCTGTCGCGCGGCCTCAAAACTCGCTCGGTGGAGGGCTTTGCAGGTGGGGTAGATGCGGTATGCCGTGGTCTCGCCTCGCCATAGGGTCGTATTATAATATTGCCCACTTGCATAGCCTTGTCAGTTTCCTGCCTTGGGCGAAGCACTTGATTCTCCCTATCCGTGCGAATAGCACGATTTTCGCCATCGCCTCTCGGGCGAATTACCGTGGGTTCGCCATCTAGTCTGCGTTTTTTACGTGGCTCGTCCTCTTGAATCGGTGGATGTTCGCCGTCTATTTCACGCTTCCTGCGAATTTTAGCCTTGCTAGAATCATCTCCATCCAGCCTAGGTGGTCGTTCATCGTCTAATTTACGCCTCTTGCGAAGTTCGCCCAGCTGCTCGCCCTCGGGTCTGGGTGGTCGTTCGCCTTCTGGTCTGCGTTTCTTGCGAGGTTCGCCGAGTTGCTCCCCCTCTGGTCTAGGGGGACGTTCGCCCTCGGGTCTGCGTTTTTTACGCAGTTCGCCTGGTCGTTCCCCTTCTGGTCTAGGTGGGCGTTCGCCCTCAGGTCTGCGTTTTTTACGCAATTCGCCTGGTCGTTCCCCCTCTGGTCTAGGTGGGCGTTCGCCCTCGGGTCTGCGTTTTTTACGCAGTTCGCCTGGTCGTTCCCCCTCTGGTCTAGGCGGGCGTTCGCCCTCGGGTCTGCGTTTTTTACGCAGTTCGCCTGGTCGTTCCCCTTCTGGTCTAGGCGGGCGTTCGCCTTCGGGTCTGCGTTTCTTACGCAGTTCGCCTGGTCGTTCTCCCTCTGGTCTGGGCGGTCGTTCGCCGTCTAATCTAGGCGGACGTTCACCTTCGGGTCTGCGTTTTTTGAGGGGTTCGTTGGGTTGCTCCCCGTCTGGTTTCGGTGGATTTTCGCCGTCAGCTCTGTTTTTTTTGCGATGCAGCTGTTCGGCTTCTGTCCTTGTGGAATTTTCCCTATCCGACTTAGGGGGGCGTTCTCCGTCGGATTTCCGTTTTTTCCATTTTTTGCCACTTTGTTGTTTTTCGTTAATAGTTTCAGCCTCTTGTCTTTCTTTCTTGGCTGGTTTTTGTTCAGCCGTGGATTGTTCAGGTTTATTAATTTTGTTTTTAATAAGCGTTATTTCAGAATCCTCCAAAGATGCAAAATGTGAACTCCCTTCTTTGCCGGATTCGTTTAGTATTTGCATTATTACCTTTGAATCAACTTTAAGTTGCTTAGCTAATTCATAAATGCGGATTTTTGGCACTCAAGTCACCTCTACTTAATTTATTGTTTCTTCTCTATACTGTTGATTTGCGAAGTACGACATTGATTGCCTTGGGTATTAGCTCAGGGTTAATCTATTAAAATTTGTAGATTTTCCGCCAATTTTTCGTCCGTAACCGTATAAACAGCTCGGTTATTTTTGCCTACACATTTTGACATCGTCGTTCTTTCGCCAAATATTTTTATGGGTTTTTTGTAGAAAAAGCATTTGTTTATAAATTTGGTTTTTGTGTTTTCAGAAGCATCTTCGGTTATTATTACCAAACACGCCTCGCCCTTTTTTAATGATTTTTCTGCCTGTTCCTCTCCTGTTACAAGTTTGTTTGCCCTTGCACTTAGGCTTATAAGGGATAAAATTCGTTTTTCAGACATCTTTAATATCCTCATAAATCCGTGCGGGTACGACCTGTTTCAAGGAGCGGTCTAACCCCTTTTTTTTACGAGATGTTTCAAAACAGAGCACATTGGAGCACACATAGGCTCCTCTGCCAGCTTTTTTGCCTGTAGAATCTACGGATATTTCGCCGCTCGGCATTTTTACCACTCTCACAAGCTCGCTTTTCTCTTTCATTTCAAAACAGCCAGTACATCTACGTAATGGTTTCATTTTCTCTCTTATACCTTTCCAAAAACCTTGGGGCTCTGCCCCAAACCCCGCTGGGGGCGCGCCCCCAGACCCGCACGTTTTATTATTTTTTACGTTGTTTTGAGGTAAGTGTTGGGTTGGGGTGCTTGGTATTCGTTGTCTTTTGGTAAATTTTAATTTGGTTTTGTGTTGGTTGATTCTTCTGATTCCTCTAGTTCGTCGTCGTAATATTCGTATTCATCATCGTCATAGTATTCATCGTCATCATCGTAGTACTCATCATCGTCATAGTAGCGTTCGCCGTTGTCGTCATCATCGTCATAATACTCATCGTCATCGTAATATTCGTATTCATCATCGTCATAATATTCGTCGTCGTATGTTTCGGCTTCATCTTCATCGAAAGTTTCGGAATATTCGTCCGTTCTTTCCATTCCCTCTAATCTAGCCTTTTCAAGCAAGAAAGCGGAATAGTCTACATTAAGCTCCTCAGGAGTAATAAACCCTATTTCAGCTGCCGTCGTAGAACCTTTTATATCGATACGCCAGCCCGTAAGTCTAGCCGCTAACCGTACATTTTGCCCATCCTTGCCGATTGCCAGCGAAAGCTGATTATCATGCACTACAACCTTGGCGGACATAGAATATGGGTCTATGGCTAGCTCCATGACTCTACCTGGACTTAAAGCAGCGGTTATAAAATCCACAGGATCTAGACTCCAGGGTATAACGTCTATTTTTTCGCCGTTTAACTCATTGCTCACAATGCCGACTCTATAGCCGTTTTGCCCAACGCAAGCACCTACGGGATCGATATGCGGATTGATAGAGTAGACAGCTATTTTGGAACGTATCCCAGGCTCACGAGATATTGCTTTTATTTGTACTATGCCATCGTATATTTCTGGCACCTCTTGCTCAAACAACCTCTTGACAAGTTCGGGTGCACTACGAGAAAGTCTAACGGACGGACCTTTGCCTGTTTGCTTGACTTCTGAAACATAGACCTTTATGCGAGTGCCGAATTCATAGGATTCTTTCGGTATTTGTTCGTTAGTAGGCAATATAGCCTCCAGTTTGCCCAAACTTACCAAAACATTTTGGCGTTCGTGGCGTTGCACTATACCTGTTAGAACCTCGTTTTCTTTGGAGATAAACTCTTGGTATAGCATATCCCGTTCGGCTTCTCTAAATCTTTGCAAAACTACCTGTTTCGCCGCCTGTGCCGATATTCTGCCAAAATCCTTCGTTGATATTTTTTCCTCCAAAATATCGCCCAGCTCATAGGTCTTATCTATTTTGCGAGCCTCTTTTAGCAGGATTTGCGTAGTGTCGTCTTCTACCGTTTTCACTACCTCTTTTTGGTTAAATACGTCAAATTCCCCAGTCAGCTCATTGATATAAACTTTGGTTATAACATTTGGCCCGAAATGCTTTTTGCAGGCAGAGATAAGCGATATTTCTATGGTTTCGAAGATAATTTCTTTATCTATGCCCTTTTCGCGGCTTATAGTCGTAAGGGCTTCCAAAAATTCCGCTTTACTATCTAGCACGTCTTTTTTCTTGTTTCTCATGTCGTGTAAACCAAACGGCAAGACTTTATATTCCCCCGTGCAAAGCACAGGTCGTCTACTATCAATTCGTCTGCTGTCAATTTAGACAAAATGCCACGGAATTTCTTTCGACCCTCGTATTGGGGAGCATTTAGGCGTATTTCTGCCAATTTGCCCATATTCGCCAAATAATGTGTATCTTTTACTAGTTTGCGTTCTATCCCTGGCGAACTGACCTCCAATATATAATCAGACGGTATTTGTCTGTCTACCTCGTTTAATGCTGGTGCTAGGGCATAGTTAATCCTTTCGCAATCCTCTAGCGTTATGCCTTCGGGCTTATCAATATACACCCTAAGAATTGCCCTACCATGCTCTTGCAAAAATTCCAAATCGTAAAGCTCCATGCCCTCATTCTCTACGGCGGGGGCTAGGGCTGCTGATATGGCTGGTAAATCCACTCTATTAGCCATTTTTACACTCCTATAAAATCTAATTTTTCTAAAACAGAAGAGTGGGGAACCCACTCTCCTTGGATGTTGTATTCGACTGTAATTTCATTATAGCATATGTCAACCTGGTTGTAAACATTTTGAAAAAATTTTTTTGAAGGTCCTATCGCAATTTCCAGCACAGCCGCAAGATAGAGTCTAAAAAATTTAATCAAAATATTTGACATTCTTACGCAAAATAAATTATAATTATATGCGGTATGTTAATGGGCAAACGGTCCAAAATGCGAAATGTATTCGCAAGGTTTTAACAAGGGAGACAAGAATACGGAATGTATTCGCAAGGTTTAACAAGGGAGACAAGAATACGAAATGTATTCGCAAGGTTTAACAAAGGAGGTGTAATGATGAAAATATTTATTGTTTTGGCAGTTGTTGTGCTGACCGCCTGTGCTGGTGCACTAGAAGCTGTAGAAAATCCACAAGGGACTATACAGATTGCGTATCTGCCGATAACACATTCATTGGCTGTTATGAAAATGAACGCCATGCAGTTAGAGGACGATCCTTATAGTATTGAATTGGTTAGGTTTACTACCTGGCCAGATGTTGTGGATGCGTTGCGGACGGGACGTGTGGATGGTGCGAGTGTGCTATTCGAGGTTGCATTGCAGGCGGGTAACGAGAACGATGGACTCTCTTTACTTGCACTTTCCCATAGGGACGGTAATGTTATCGTTGTGGATAACAATATTGAGAGTTATAGCGATTTAATAGGGCGAAACATAGCTATTCCGCATAGGCTTTCGCCCCAAAACACCCTGCTGCAAATCGTCTTGGAGAGGGAGGGAATTTCCCTTGACGAAGTGCAATTAATAGACATAAGCCCAGCAGAAATGCCGTTTTCAATGGCGAGTGGTGCAATCTCCGCCTATGTAGTCGCAGAGCCTTTTGGCACGATTGCGGAATCGGCGGAAGTTGGACGTATTTTGGAAACTTCCAACGAAATTTTCCCAAACTCTATTTGCTGTGTATTGGTGTTTCGGGAGGATGCGATTACCAACGAGCATATGCTAAGTTGGTTTATGGAGCGTTTTCATGAGGCGGCTGCACGGGTTGAGCTAAAAGACGATGCCGTAATAGAGCTTTTTATGGAACATTCTCGGCTTTCACGTTCTGTTACAGAGCAAGCGTTGGCAAATACGCATTTCGATTGTTTGCGAATAACAGAGGAAGAATATTTGGAAGTTACGGCATTGATTTTGGAGCATGGAGTGCTAGAAACTGTGCCAGTCTTTCACGATTTTGTCCATGAATTTGTCATAGACAGGGATTAAAAATCCAATTGCAAAGCAAACCAATCTCGATAAACTCAACATAACGAAAAAAATATAAAACGAGCGGGTCTGGGGGCGCGCCCCCAGCGGCAAGACGGTCTTGTGCCAGGTGTGGGGCAGAGCCCCAAGGTTTTAGGTCTAAATAAGGAGGTTTTTGTTATGAAGGGCTTTTTGGAAAAGCAAGGTGTGGAATTTTCGTTTCAAATTGTTTTTGTGCAAGCAATGGGAGCTTTAGCACATGGCCTGTTTGCATCACTACTTATAGGGACAATAATGAGAACGATGGGCGAACAGATAGATGGACTGGCGTTTTTGGTGGAATATGCAAACTATGCAACAGGGGTTACAGGAGCGGCGATGGCAGTGGCTGTCGGTTATGCACTGAAATCACCGCCTTTTGTGCTTTACTCATTGTTAGCGGTCGGAGCGGCGGCTAATGCACTAGGCGGAGCTGGCGGGCCGTTGGCTGTCTTTGTTGTGGCGTTGGTGGCTGCATATGCTGGCAAACTTGTGTCAAAAACTACCCCGATAGATATTATTTTAACACCATTTGTAACCATTGTGGTGGGCGTGTTCTTGGCTACGGTCATTGCTCCCCCCATCGGAAACGCCGCAGTACAAGTGGGGCGGCTTATTATGGTAACAACGGAGCTGAACCCCCTTGTAATGGGATCTTTTGTATCGGCTTTAATGGGGTTCGCACTAACTTTACCGATAAGTTCGGCGGCATTGGCGGCAAGTTTTAGCTTGACAGGCTTTGCGGGTGCGGCAGCGTTGGCGGGCTGTACGGCGCATATGGTGGGCTTTGCGGTGGCTTCATACCGTGAAAATAAGATAGGCGGGCTTATGGCACAAGGCTTGGGAACTTCCATGCTGCAAATCCCAAATTTGTTGAAGAAACCGTCCATTGCTATACCAGCAATAGTGGCATCTTTAGTCAACGGGCCTGTGGCAATTATGGTTTTTGATTTACAAATGAACGGGCCAGCTATTGCCTCGGGAATGGGTACTTCTGGGCTTGTAGGCCCGATCGGAATGATAACGGGCTGGTTTTCGCCCTCAGAAGCGGCTATTTTGGCGGGGGCTAGTGCGATAACGCCAACAGCGTTTAATTGGCTGGGCTTAATTGTGGTATCCGTTATTGTGCCAGCGATTGTAGCTTTTGCAGTATCTGAATTTATGCGTAGTCGAGATTTAATAAAATTTGGAGATATGCAGATTGAGTGTTGATGGGTGCAAAGCCTAAAAGCGAGCTGAATTAATTTTGCATCGTTGCACTACGTTCAAAATTGTGCTACTATATGTGTATGACGAAAAGGCAAAAATATTAAAAGTGAGTTGATTTCATGTACAAAATAGCGATATTGGTGTTGTTTGTGGCGTTTTTTTCTGCCTGTGGCAGCCCGCCTCCGCCTCCGCCCGAGCCGCTAGATGCCCCACTAAAAATAGTCGCAACCGTTTTCCCTCAATATGACTTTATCCGCAATATAGCGGGCGACAGAGTGGATTTGACTATGCTGATTCCTCCAGGTACGGACAGCCATTACTTTGAACCTACCGTGCAGGATATTGCTATCCTTGCAGAGGCGGATTTGCTAGTCTATGTGGGCGAGCGTTCTGAAAATTGGCTATACCCCACACTTGCATCCATTGAACGCCCCGATATGCAAACGATTTCCATAATAGACTTTGTAGAAACCATGCAGGAATTGCATTTTGACGATGAGGGAGAACGTGTTGGAAATTCACAAATAGATGAGCATATTTGGACTTCTCCGTGGAACGCCGTTTCGATAGTGGAGGGGATAACAGATGCCTTATCACAAATGGATCCTATAAATGCCGACTTTTTTAGGCAAAATGCAGACACGTATATACGGGAATTAGAGCTGTTGGGTCAAAGTTTACATACGACTATGAATATGTCGGCACGACAGGTTGTGGTTTTCGGCGACCGTTTTCCGTTTCTGTATTTGACCACACATTTAGGGCTTACAGCATTTGCGGCTTTTGATAACTGTTCCGATAATATGCAGGCTGACCCTGCACGGGTTGCACAGCTGATAGATTTGGTAAACGAGCAAGAAATTCCTGTGGTATTTTACACAGAATTTTCAGACGGCACAATCGCAAACGCTATAGCCGAGGCGACTGGGGCTGAATTGCTACAAATTCATTCGGCACACAATCTTACACAGGAAGAATTCGAGGACAATGTTACATTCCTAGAGCTTATGTGGCACAACATAGACGTTTTGCGGGCAGCATTGTGGTAAAAGACAAAACCGTGGGGCTCTGCCCCACACCCCGCTGGGGGCGCGCCCCCAGACCCGCATTTTTGTTTAGTATTTTTTTGTGGCTACTCATTAGCGTAGGGGCGGATAGTATCCGCCAGTTATGGCTTTCGGGCTGATATTATCCGTCCCTACGAAACATTGAAATTTTGAACATATGCTAATTGGGCGGTCATATTATTTTTTTAATAAGGTGGTGCTTACTAATGAAATTTGGGAAATTCATGAAAGCGATTGCGTTTATGCTGGCGTTTGTGTTGGCGTTTAATATTACGGTGTATGCCGATAATGGCGATACACCAGAAGAACCTCCAACGTACGAGAACGGCGAAAACGGCGATGATGAGACGGAAGAAGGCGGCGAACCAGAGGAAACCGAAGAAATACCAGACGAAGAGCCAATCGAAGAACCAATCGAAGAACCCGAAATACCCGAAGAAGAACCAATAGACGAAGAGGAACTGGACGATGAAGAACAACCAACGGACGACCCAGAACTGGACGAACCTACTGACGAACCTACTTTAGACGGAGAACTGCCAGCTATTTTACCTACTCCGCCAGTAGCAGAGCCGCCAACACCTTTACCTACCATAACCGAACCTATTGCAGTCTCCAACGCTGTTGCTCTAGCGAAACAAATCGATCAAATATCAGGACTTTATGCCGCAGCTGTGGGCAATACAGTGCTAGTTGGTGGCATGACAAGCGGGCCTACAACGACGTTGCATCTCTATTTGGAGCAGGGCGTAACGATTGTTTGGCAAGCCTTTTACAGGGGAATGACGGATACTGGGCCGCTGTTTAACCTGAGCGGCGAAGGTATTTTCGAGGTTGCAAACGGTGCTTGGATTGAGAATATAGGCTCGGGCAATACCATTACTTCCGCCAATGTGTCGGTTCATGTTAGCGGCGGTGCGGTGCAAGCTAATAGCGGCACTGCGATACGCATAGATGGTGCGACTGCAACTGCCACTATAAGCGGCAATGGTTCCGTTTTTACCAGCTCAACCGTAAATTTACATCTTGCAATCTCCCTTACAAACAGGGAAAATTCGGGGTTAAATGTCATCATTCGAGACAATGGCAGCGTGGCAGCATTATCGGAGGTTGGCAACGGCTTTGCTATCCAAACCTACGGTAACGTGAACATTTCGGGAAATTCACATATATTTGCCGATACTGGCAGAGCTATTAACGCCCTTGGCGACAACTCGAATGTTACGATAAGCGGCGGTGTGGTTTGGAGCGGAACAGGTATGGCAATACACACCAGCGGCATAAATGCTTCCGTTATGATAAATGGGGGTTTGGTTTATAACGAGGGTGTAGACGACTCCCACGCCACTATCGATATGACATATGGCAATATCACAATATCAGGCAATTCCGTGGTAGAGGCACGTGCAAGAGGGACGGCTGTAAAGACTTCTGGCATGGTTTTTGTGCAAGATATGGCGGAGGTAACGGCAACCTATGGCAGAGCAATACACACAACGGGAGCAGGCGGAGTTAGCATTACAGGCGGCTTTGTCTTTGCTTGGGGGGCTACAATGTCCGCCGTTGTTGATAGTGCGAATTTTGCAGGCCCTGCGGGCGGTGCAGTTGCCGCTTGGCGAACGACTTCTGGCGAGGGACGTTATGGTGAAATTTCTATCACAGACTTGTATACCTGGCCCGATTTGGGCGTATGGCATTCAGATGGTGCAGTTGCGGGCGTATCTACACAAAATGGCTTTTTCCCCGTACGTGGCGTTATCATCGATTTTAATCCCAACAACTACGGGCTTATTTTTAATACGACAGACGGCACTTTTTGGCTTGATGTGGACAACTCTGGAACGATAACTTCACGAGACGTACGTTACACGGCACAGAGCCAAGCCTGGAGATGGACGACAGGCAGCCGAACGCTTTCGCTAAATAATTTTAGCTGGACGACAACAGCCCCCGTGGCATTAACCATAATCGGCGGCGATATAACAATAAACGTCTCCGCCCAAAACAATTTTATTTCTGAAACGGCAGAAAGCACGGGGATTCGTAGCGATTCGGAAATAACCGTCCGTGGCAATGGAATTTTAAGTGCCGAAGCAACGGCAATCGGTATTTCGGCAAATTCTGTAAATTTGATTGCGGGGACTCTATCATCTCGAGGAGGGCAGGCTTTGGCGACAAATTTAACGCCGCCAATCGCCTACACTTATTGGGTAGACGACTCCGATGCCATAATTTACACAACAGCGGACGAAGACCTTCCATTTGAAAACAATGCATTTCACTATGTTAGAATACAGGCAAATCTGTACGGCAAAAATCTGTTAAGCGTAGCAGGGTCGGACGAATCTGCCCTGAGCGATACGGGTACCTTGCTAAATCCGACGGTTTCCACCGTAAATGTACCTCATAATATGACGGATTTATCCCGTTCAGATGTGCATTATCAAGGGGCGGCTATGCAGTTATATGCAGATAGTGCCTTTACGCAGGAGATAGGCGGGCTGGATACCATTCCGCTGGAAGAAAATGTTGCAACTATCATATATATCCGAATAACAGACCTTGATGATAGTGCCGCATACTATGCGATTACCCTCTTACGTGCGAGTGCAACACGATTTTCCGTTATGCTGGATGCGACGGGCGGCGAAGTGCAGCCTCAGGCATTGGAAACGGTTGCCGCAGTCTTGCCGTTTTTACCCATGCCCGAACGTAGCGGGTACATTTTCATGGGTTGGTACACGCAACCCGAAAACGGCACGGAGATTACAACCGAGACTGTTTTTACCTCCAACACGATTATTTATGCATTATGGTTAGCAGAAACGGGCGATTTTGAGGAAATATCGGAAGAGGTAGAAATTCCAGAAGTAGAAATTCCAGATGAGACAGAGCCAGCCGATGAAACAGAACCAGATGAGACAGAAATCGAAGAAGAGGAAATTGAGGACGAGGAAGAAATTGAAGATGAGGAGCCAGAATTAGACCCAACAGTCCCCACACCGCCGCCAACAGAGGACGAGCTTGAAAATACGACAACAAATGCAAACATACCGCCATATTACAACAACATAGTAATATCGGAGGAAACGCCAATAACTTTCCATCCAGGTAGTCATGAATTGCGGCATATCGAGGCAAATGGGCGAATATTACAAGAGAGTACGGATTTTGTCGCAAATAACAGCCGCATCGTCCTTACGTACGCATTTTTAGCGGTTTACGTGGGCGAAGTGCATATTACCTTTGTTATGGACGGCGGCACGAATCCGCATTTAGTGCTTACAGTAGCCCCTCCGCAAATGACCTTTTCCAACACAAGGGGCGGGGTAATAGCCACATTGTATCTATTGGCGGGTAGCCCAGCTGTTTCGGGACTCCCATTGCCGTTTTTGGATACATATGAAAATATGTATTATGAAAACGCCGTTCGTTGGGGGGCGTATCATGGTATAATTTTGGGTTATGGCGATGGCAATTACGGGCCTTTGAACATCATAACAAGGGAACAACTCGCCGCAATGATAATGCGATACATACGCTTTATGAATCTGGATATTGAAAGCGGCGAACATGTCGAATTAACGGATTTTGAAGAGGTGGCAGAATACGCACGTGAGGGTGTACGTTTCTTGGTAAATGCCAGAATAATTTACCCGAGGCTAGGCAACGTATTTGACCCCCGTGGTGAGGTTAGTTTGGAAGAAGTTATTGAGATATTTGGTAGATTTATGGGGTAGTGTCCATAAGTAAGTTGACAGGTGTGGGACAGAGTCCCACAGTTTTAAAACAAAAAAATCCAAAGGCTCGTGCCATGCTTTGGATTTTTTTCTGTTATAGAGTTTTAGATTGGGGAGTTTGCGGGTTGCTGGGTGTATGTCCCAGCTGTTACGCTCAGTTTGGTAATGCTCTTTTTGCTTTCGTTTAGATTGTTTTTCAATCGGCACGAATTTCCTCTTTTTTACGTTTTTCATAATTCTCTCCTATCGTTCTTAAAACAGTGGGGCTTTCTCTGTACCCGCTTGTTTGTGTTTTGCGGGAACTGGTTTTTTTGTGCGGATTGTGGTTTTTTGGCACTCTCTTTTTATTTCCAAAAATCTAATATTCGCACAACAAAAAACAGGGCATCCCCCTCAGACAAGCCGAGGGGGGAAATCCCTAATCCCTTAATTTTGCGTATGAGCAAATCTATAAGCCGAATTCTGTTATAGACAGTTATCTATCTGGGCGCATTGTTGCCAACACGCTCTTGCGATTACCTAAGACCGAGACGAGCAATCCCTTAGTGGTCCTGTTTTATCTTGCTCCGAGTGGGGTTTACATAGCCCGTTTTGTCGCCAAAACGGCGGTAAGCTCTTACCTCACCTTTCCAACCTTACCGAATTTTACCATAAAATCAGCAAACTCGGCGGTTTATTTCTGTTGCACTAGCCTTGGAGTCGCCTCCACTGGGGATTACCCAGCACCCTGCTCTGTGGAGTTCGGACTTTCCTCATAAAGCGACAAACGCTACTACAATCCCGACTGAAATCCGCTTAAAATCACGTTTTAACGTAGCAAAAAACAATCCGCAAATTTGCAATGCCCTGTGCCTTATGCAACTGCCCGATTTACTCATACTTAAAATCTAAAACCATGGGGGTGGGTTGCCCGAAGATATACGCAAATCTCCGCCATTAGCAGAACCCATCCTCCGCCGCTAGCGGAATCCACCGTGGTTTATTGGGTTATTTCCAAACCTTAAAATTTTATTTTCTAGCTAAATAGCCTCTTATAGCGAAAGCTGCTCCGAACCTGGTTCTTCTGGCTCTTCTGCGTTTGCTTCGGCTGTTTCTTCGCTAGCTATCTCGCTTTTTGGTGTTTCGTTGGCTACTTCGGCTACTTCATTGGACTCCTCAGGCGTTTCATTCGTTCCTTCGTTACTTCCCTCTTCTGCGGAAGTTTCTGATATGTACTCAATAGTTTCGCCTGCAAGCTCAAGATCAGCCACCTTTTTGGATAGGCTTATCCGTTTGTTGTTTTGATCGACCTCTGTAACTTTAACGGTGATGATTTGCCCCAATTTTAACTCTTCTGCAGGTTTTTCAATGTGTTTGATTGAAATTTGCGAAACATGAACGAGTCCGTCTATTCCATCTTCTAAATTTACAAATGCACCGAAAGAAGTGAGCCGAACAACCTTGCCGCGTACCAACGCACCAATAGGGTAGCGTTCTTCGACATCGCTCCATGGATTGTCGTTGACATCCTTTAGGGACAGGGAAATCTTGCCCTTATCTTTGTCCAATTCAACAACGGTAGCAGTTACCGAATCGCCCACGGACAGCACTTCCGATACGGCACGCACACGCCGCCAAGCCAATTCGGATATGTGTAAGAGACCGTCTATCCCACCCAAATCAACAAAAGCACCAAAATTCGTTATGCGGCAAACAACACCTTCAACCTTCTGCCCAACCTCCAAATTGGCAAAAACCTTATCGCGCAATTCTTTTTGTTCCCTCTTTGCCAATTCGCGCCGACCACCAACTATACGTCTTTTTGAACGATCAAATTCCAAAATGTTGAAATTCATCTCTTTGCCTTTTAGTGCGTTCAAATCTTCTACAAAACGATCTGAGATCTGGGAGGCGGGGACAAACACCTTGTTGCCAAATATGTTGACAATAAAGCCGCCCTTTACCAATTCCGTTATACGACCAGGTAGCACTTCTTTATCTTTGAATGCACGTTCTATCACCCTATAGTTAGCCTGTGCATCAAGCCGTCTTTTGGAAACCAGCACGTTGCCATCGCCATCGTTTACCCTTACAATCAACACCTCAATGGATTCGCCGACTGATATGAGCTGCGTCAGGTCTGCATTTATATCATCAGTAAATTCCCTTTTCTCCATAAGACCATCTGATTTATAGCCCAGATTAACAGTAATCTCATTGGGGGTAACTTGTATTACCGTGCCGTTTACAATATCTCCATTGCGTAAGGTAACCAAATTTTCGTTAAGCATTTCTTCAAAAGATTGGTTTTCCATGGGATTGTTGTCTTGTTCGTTCTTATTTTCTTCTATTTTGCTTGTTTCTAAGCTACTCATAAATAAAAGAGCCTCCTTTGTAACCATCGGCGGTGTAGATGCACCAGCCGTTAATCCTATTCTAGCACCTTCAGGTAAAAATTGCAAGTCTTTATTAAAAATTTCGCAAATATTTTGTACAAGCATTGTATTTGGGCAATTTTTTCGTGATATTTCAAACAATTTTTTTGTGTTAGCGCTATTTTTGTCGCCCAAAATTATCATGCAATCCACAATTTTTGAAACTCGTTCCGCCTCCGCTTGTCTTAGTGCGGTTGCATTACATATAGTATCATGTACAATCAGGTCGATACCGCTTGCACAGAGACGCTCTTTTATTTCGTCAAAAATCGCTTTGTTAAACGTCGTCTGAACCACTAGGGTATAAGATTTGCCATTTTTATCAAATCCATCGTGAAAATCTTCCGCAACAATGGTATCCTCACCTGCATATCCACATATACCTACAACCTCTGGGTGTTCTTTCTGCCCCAAAACAATGAGCGTTCTGCCATTTTTCGATGCTTCGGCGGCATGGTGGTGTATAATTTTTACGTGCGGGCAGGTCATATCGATATACGGAATATTACGTTGTTTAATTTCCTCCTCAAGTGAAAGAGGAATACCATGTGCACGGATTATAACGGTTTGCCCCTGTTTCCATTCGTCCAACGAGTTTATGATTCTTACGCCGTTTTTCTCCAGATCGGCAATTACTTCTCTATTATGTATCAACGCTCCCAGCGTAACACAATCTTTATTTTTTCCAGTTTCATATGCCATTCTGACTGCTCGTGCAACACCAGCACAAAACCCCATATGCTCAGCTACTACCAACATTTATCCCTCTTTTAACATAAGACCGTGGGGCTCTGCCCCACACCCCGCTGGGGGCGCGCCCCCAGACCCGCATCTTTAGAATTATTTTTGTGAATTTGTCCGCTTTTCAAAAAATGGGGGGCTTTTAAATCAATTTTTGTACCTCTAGCATGACTTGCTCCATAATTTGCTCGATTTGTTCAGTTTTAACCCTTGTGGTTTCCGTCTCTACGGTGATGATTTTACCGAAATTTATATTTATCGTGCCGAATAATTTGTAATTTCCGCTAATTCCAACGGGCAGAATGGGGGATTTGGATTTTATCGCAAACAGTGCAACTCCTCCTTTCGCCCCCTTCACGTCTAGCTCTTGCAAACGTGTGCCTTGCGAAAAGACAACCAAGCCCATTTCAGCGGAAAGGGCTTTCATTGCTATACGATACGATGTAATGTCCGCCTCGCCTCGATTTACAGGGAATGCCCCAAGCGAACGGAAAAATATACCCTTTAGTTTCGGCTGGAAAAGTTCCTTTTTTGCCATGAAACGGAGCTTGCGTTTAATGTTTATTGCTAACATTGCTGGATCGTACGAATGTATGTGATTACTGCACAAGATAAACGCTCCATTTTTGGGTATGTTTTCACGACCCGTAACCCTTACTCGATATACGAATTTGGAGGCGACCCACAGAAAAAATCGCACCAATACGTACATCATTTGGCTGTTTTTAATTTTATAATCATGTCTCTAACCTCTTCTACGGTCATGTTGTCGGAAACTATATAGACGGCATCCTCTGCCTGTAGCAATGGCGAATGTTTGCGGTTTTTGTCCCGCTCGTCCCGCTCGGTTATGGCAGTTTTAATCTCTGCTAAGGTAGCCTCGTCTTTTGATTCGTCAAATCGCCTTTTTGCCCGATTGTCCACGCTTGCATCTAAATATATCTTCAAATCGGCGTTCGGCAAGACAACTGTTCCGATGTCCCGTCCATCCATTATAACATTTTCTTTTGCCGAAAGCAATCTTTGCATGGACACTAATTTTTGACGTACTTCGGAATAGGATGCCACGATTGACGAGCCTTCTGTAATTTGCGATGTTCGCAGTTGGTCGGTTACATCTATATCGTTCAAAAATATCCGTTGTGCGGCATCAACATACCTTATTTTGATGGAAATGTTGGGCAAATTTGCCACAACCCGCTCCTCATCGGTTAAATCAATGCCTTGCTGTACATTGTACAATGCCACAGCTCGGTACATAGCCCCCGTATCAATATAAATAATGCCCAATTTTTGTGCTATAGCCTTGGCTACCGTGCTTTTCCCAGAGCCGACTGGGCCGTCGATTGCTATTGCAAATGTTTTTTCCTTGTTTAGGTCGGGGCGTAGAACGACGGCATCGTGCAAATAGATGTGATTGACATCGGCCTGCTGTCTATCAGCTATTTCAGCGTGGAGAAGCACTCTAATACAATTCGTCAAACTATTTTTCACATACATCTCCTGTACGCAAAACAAACCCGCATTAATAAACCCCATCTGCCGTGCCGCCGCCGCTGGATACGCCATATCCAAATCCTTTGTCGCTGAAAATATTATATCGATTATCTGCGAATGTTCAATACCATTTGCATCAATCATTTCCTGCAATAACTCCCTCGTGGCGGCATGAATCGCCGCTTCCGTGTTTTCAGCTGTTGTTGCTCCTCGTATTCCAATCATATACACAGTCCTTTTTGTTTATTTTATTGAAACCCCTGCCAAAAAGCCAGTAGAAAAGGCAATTTGTAGGTTAAACCCGCCTGTCATTCCGTCCACATCTATCACTTCACCCGCAAAATACAGATCTCTCGCCTTCTTGGATTGCATTGTAGACGGATTTATCTCATTTACAGCCACTCCGCCAGCCGTAATCATAGCCTCGTTAAAATCTGCCGTTTTGCGTATTTTGAACGTGAAATTTTTCAAAGTCTCAACTATCTGCACACGCTGCTTTTTCGATACATTACTCGCCGTCGCCGCAACATCTAATAAATGAGCTATCAAATTCTTGGGTAAATTGGGCAAGGAATCCACCAAAATATTCACAATCTTTCGTGTGGGCTGGCTCTTGAATTTTTCGATTAGGAAAGCGTCGAAATCAGCCATTTCGGGCAAAAAATCTATCACAACGGATTTATCAGGGCTGACATATCTCGATAACGCAATCGCCGCTGGCCCAGATATTCCGTGGTGCGTGAAAATCAAATCGCCCTGTTGCACGTGTTTGTCGATTGTAATACGGGCATTTTTTACCGATATGCCCGCCAGTTTTGCAAAGTTAAAGTTTGAATTTGCAGGAAATTTCCCGTAAATCGGGGCAAGTGCAGGGCGGGGCTGTATTATCGTATGCCCAAATTCTTTCGCAAAAACATATCCGTCTCCCGTTGAACCTGTCTTGGGATATGATTTGCCCCCCGTTGCTATGATTAAAATGTCCGTTTCTTTCATTAAACTGGCGGCGGATTGTATGTGCGTATTTAGGCGAACCCGAACATTGCGGATTTTCAAGGCTTTTTCAAATGCCTGAACAATATCGTCTGCCCGTTCTGATTGCGGATAAACTCGATTATTTTCGTATTTTAGCGGCACAGATAATTTTTTGAAGAATTCGATGGTGTCTCCGCTGCCAAAAGCGTTAAATGCACTATGTAAAAATCTAGCGTTTACATTAATATTGTCGAGCAAGTTGTCTACATCAGCTGAATAAGTCAAATTGCAGCGCCCGCCGCCTGTAATCGATAATTTTTTGCCGAGCCTGTCGTTGCGATCGATTATGGTTACATCGTGAGATTTAGCCGCCGCCCAAGCCGCCATCATGCCAGCCGCACCACCGCCTAGCACGGTTACTTGGCAAGTGTTTGGCAATGCATCCATATTTATAGCCTCCTCAGACATTTTCGATGTGTTTTGCCACAGTTAGATTTGCGGTTATTCTAATCCTTTTATCGTTTCTGCCGACAAATCCGTTACTTGCATTATCTGCTCCATTGTAAAACCATTCGATAACATCTTTTTTACTAAGTTTTCATTTTTTTGTTTATCCCATTCCTTAGCCAGCTCTCTATCCCGTTTTTCAAACCAGCCTTGTTCTTCTGCCACTTCCATTGCCAAATCCATAAACGTATCCACTTTCATAACCTCCTTAAAAATAAGCCTATTAGCCTGTGTAACCCTATCAACATAGATATTTTTACGCTCGATATCTAATTTATTAAACATCAAGCCCATTGCCTCCGCCTCATTCTTCGTCAACGTACTCTTCAAATTCCGTAAAAACAGGTTCTCCCTTGATAGTTTCTTACTTTCAATTATCTGCACGGGGAATTTTTCGCCTGGCACATGATATATCCCATCTCCCTTGTGCTCTATCTTAATACCCCAATTTTCGTACAAATGACGGGCGAATTTTTTTGGGAATTTTGTCAAAACTATCGAAACCGATATATCCGTCAGCGGGATTTTATTCATCGAAGAATACAGAAAAGCATAGCCCATCACTTTGCTGTAATTCCACACGGAAAACGAGTCCTTTTCCGATTTATATTCAAATATATTGTGCCCTCTAAATATCTGTGCTATATCGTGATTTAGCGGTGCGTCCGTGCTTTTTGTAATAACCAAATCGATTTTTAGAGCCTCTTTGCTTAATTCATACTCCCCACGATAACTTAAACAATCCGCTAAATTACGCAAATCTATCTGTATTCCCGCTACAAACGGTGCGTGCCAGTATGTTTTACCCAATGTACTATTTTTCCCCATAATTATAACGCTAAATGAGATATATCCACGATAATCCCACTTTCTGTGTATAATTTTTTGGACAGAGACAAGTCTGGCAAGGATTCTGTGCCGATACTCGTTTTACCGTTCGCAGCTCTAAAATTGTGCTTTTCCTAAAATGGTCAATATCGGCTATTTTTGTTATGTCAATCAGCTCGGCTGTACCTTCTCGAAAATCCCCTGCGTATACCAAATCCCTGTCTTCCTTGCGCAAATAGTGCCTATCTTCAAATAATATAAACAATTTTCCAAAAAGAGCAGTCAAAATATCGCTATGCCGCCTCGTTACAGATATTTCAAAATATTCCATAACCACCTCCAACGATTCCAACGCAATTTTTCACTCTTCACACACAAACAACACCTATTTTTAAGCAGTACAACCAATCCGCCCAAAATCAGAACCAAAACTCAACAATCCCTGCGGTTGACAGGACTTGAACCTGCACATCCTATTGGACATAAGAACCTGAATCTTACGCGTCTACCAATTCCGCCACAACCGCTTTTTTACATAAATTCCGCTAAAACAGCCGATATTTCCGCCTCGTCCTGCGGGTCTTTAACCCCGTCCGATTCGTACAATTCCCACTCCTCTTCCAGTATCGCAAAATCGTCTGGTTCAATATCTAATATTTCGCCCAAAACCTCAGTTTCTAGCATATTAGCATTGGTGTACGTCTCAAACGAACAGCCGTTGTCGGGATAAAATCCGTCTAACACAGGCTCAAAATATTTCACGAAAACCTGCCCGTGGTTAAAATACGCCGACCAACCCGCCTCGTTATTGTATCCTAGCTTAAACGCTCCCTCGCTCGTACCGTCTTGTTTAAGTGTAACATATTTTTCTCCAAAATGCAAACGAAAATCATTTAATTTTGTGTAATCCCAAAAAGTGAAGTTGCGGTTGGGCAAAAACCCCGTCTGGCGGCTGGGCATCGGCATTACATGAACACCGCCCGCCGACATCATGGAGATTGCCCACAAACCAAATTGTTTGTCGAAAAGTCCCGTGTTGCGTACGCTATGCACCAATTTTACCCGTGGCGAGTCCTCGTCCAAAGTTACGCTAATGCTTTTTTGGATATTGTTGTGTTTTTCGATTGCCGCTGTGAACCGCATACCGCCCTCGATTACCGTTGCTGTTACGGGTTCGTTGTCGGGATGGTAGCAGCGTGGCACAATCTCGGGTGAAATCCATAACCGATGGCCGCCGTATAATTTGAACTGATCGGCGAAAATATCGTATTTATCGCCCAAAGTCGCCTTTTCCTTGTCCTGGAAAAACATATTTTCCTTGCCCTTCAAAGCACAATGTATGATGCGTGGGCCTATATCCATTGTTACGTGCAATTCCACCGAATCGTTCGACAGAACCATGCACTCGCCGAAATGCTCGTTTTTTATTGTTGTTATTTCCATTGTTTTTCTCCTTTATATCGCCAAATCCCGCAAATCCAGCTCCAAACCCGATTGCGTTTTCAGCACGTTCAGCAAATTTTGCGGTTTTAACTTTTTACGCCCAAGCCAACATTCGACCTTGTTACTTTGTTGGGTCAAATACCAATGTTCCGTTGTGGGAGAACTGTATAAATTCTTTAACGCCGTTCGCTCCGTTTGCGAATTGCCCTTTGACCAAACTTCCACAATTAAATCGGGGCAACCCGCAATTTTGAATGTTTTTGCGGACTCCTGGTGCTTATTTTTGCAAAAATACATAAAATCGGGCTGGACATAATTGCAGGAGATTAAAATATTTTCCGCAATCGGCTGTTCGTTTACGTCAAATAACTGGCTTTCACTGCCCTCGCGCAAGATATTACCGTTGTAAGCCAATCCAATATTTTCCCTGAATTTATGGTAATTTTCACGGTCGGGCAAGCGGGCGATTGCATCGGAAAATCCATCTATCAACCTGCCGTGCCGTGGATAATTCGCCATGCTGTATATTTGTGTCATCATAATTATTTTTCCAACGCCAATTCCCGCAAATCTATCGCCAACCCCGCCTGTGTTTTCAGCACATTCGACAAATTTTGCGACTTTAATTTCTCACGCCCAAGCCAACATTCTACTTTGTTGCTTTTCTGGGTCAAATACCAGTGTTCGGTGTTGCCAGTGGCGTAAATCGTGTGTTTTATGGCTTTTATGTATTTCGTGTCGCTAGCAGACCAGACTTCTATCACTAAATCAGGGAAACCCGCCAGTTTGGTGGCGGATTTGCTAAGCAGATATGGATTTTTGTCAAATAGCAGAATATCGGGGATAATATAGCCCAATTCTTCGATTACATCGGCAGTTATTTCATCGTCGGTAACGTCAACGAGGGAGTAAATATCGCCATTGCCGCAATGTTTCTGATAGACTAGGCCTCTGTCTTCTTTTCGTAAGTAAAATTTCTTCCCTAGCGAAAGAATGTACAACTCGCCAAACAACGTGCTTGTCAGCTCGCTATGCCGCTCTCTTGGTGCGGACATTTCCAATATCGCTAAATCCATATTTCACGCCCTTTCCAACTGCCCGCACGACACCTACGTTCTAACTCCGATATTTTGAAATTTTTAATACCATCCTCGTTGTTTCATTACGGTGGCTAGTTTGTCTACGGAGTACATATAGGCGGCTTTGCGCAGAGTTACGGCGTGTACTTCTTTTACGTGGTAGATTGCTTCGAATGTGTCTGACATGATGGTTTGAAGTTTGTCCACGGCAAGGTTTTTGTCCCAATACGAACCGTGCGTGTTTTGCAGCCACTCGAAATAAGACACTATTGTGCCGCCTGTGTTTGCTAAAATATCGGGAATTATAAAAATTTCGTTCTTGTTCAAAATGTCGTTTGCAGCGGGCGTTATCGGCCCGTTTGATGCTTCGATTATCATCTTTGCCCGTATGTTTTCAGCAATATCGGCTGTGATTGAATTTTCCAACGCCGCTGGGATAAGAACGTCCACGTTTAATGCCCAAAATTCGTCCTTGGTTATCTCCTCCGCCTCGGGGAAACCCTGGATAGAATTATGTGTTTCACGATAGGCGAGTAATGCGTTTATATTCAGTCCGCGTGGGTTGTATAGAGTACAGTCTTCTCGTGAGATTGCCACGATTTTAATATCCAAACTGGCAACGGCATCCGCAACGAATTTGCCCGCATTGTCAAAGCCCTGTATTGCCATTGTTGCGTTGGACGGATCGAGATTGAGCTTTTTAAACATTTTTTCGACCAAAAATGCCACGCCCAACCCAACGGCTACGTCCCGAGGGAGTTCAGAGCCGCCAAATTCTAAGGGTTTGCCCGTTACAGAGGCTATGGAATGTCTACCCGATAGCTTAATATATTCGTCCGCCATCCATGCCATGGTTTTTTGGTTGGTATTTATATCCGATGTGGGAATGTCCTGCCATTCGCCAATAATCTTGTGAATACCATGTATATAGCCCCGTGAAAGACGTTCTAGCTCCCGTGCGGATAATTTTTGGGGGTCAACAATAACGCCGCCCTTTGCCCCGCCGAATGGTAGCCCCATTATGGCTGATTTTAGCGTAACCCGCATCGCAAGGGCTTTTATTTCGTCCATAGTTACGTTTTCGTGGAATCGTACGCCGCCGCGCGTGGGACCCATTGCATCGTTGTGCTGTGCCCTGTAGCCGATAAATGTCTTGATTGTGCCGTCGTCCATTTTTATGGGGATGGATATTTCCATTGATCGGAGGGGGGTTTGGAGGATTTCGTATACGGAATCTGATGCCTTCAAGTATTTACAGGCATCCTTCACCAGCTCTTTCACAGCCGTCAAGGAGTTTAAGTTTTCAATATTCATAATTACCTCCATTATTTTAAGACCTGGGTCTCTTCCAACTACTCTCGCACAGGGTATGGGAGAATGTCCCTCAATCCCATTTTTTCGCTTTTCGATAGGTTTAAAAAATGGAGCATAGGGGGATCGAACCCCTGACCTCATGACTGCCAGTCATGCGCGCTCCCAGCTGCGCCAATGCCCCAAAAACTAATTCTACCCCATTATAACACATCAAAAACCAAAAAGCAACCTTAGGGGAGAAAAAATTTCCTCCCCCGTTACAAAGGTCTATATCATGGACTCCAAAACCTCCATGGGCTGGGAGCCTTCTTTCCTATCTATTTCAACCCCGTTTTCAAATACAAGCAACGTGGGCAACATGGTTATCCCAAACCTATCAGCAATAGCTCGCTCTTCATCAAAGTTTACCTTCGCAATCCGAGTACCGTTCTCGCATTTCTCCTCCAACTCTTCTAACAACGGCTCTATAATCTTGCAATATCCGCACCAAGTAGCCCAAAAATCCACTACCGTCTTACCTTTCGCTAGCTCGTCGTCAAAATTCTCACTCGTTAAATTTAACATCTTTTCCTCCTTTTTACGTGGCTTTTTTGCTGAAAAATATTCCCTTAACGTCCCTGTCTGGCAATTTTGAAAAGTAGTTTATCAAAAGCTCTTCCACAAACGCCAGCGATACGATAATGCACAAAATCAATAGCAACAAATTGATATTCATGCCAATGTATAGGAGAGGGAATAAAAATAACGCAAACGCCGCAATTTTATTCAAATACGTGTGCAACATTATCAGTTGCCCATGCCGAACGAATCCCACAAATAACGCCAACGCTCGAATTGCAAGAATTACGCCAATCCACACCAAAAACACAGGCAAAAAGTTTAGTAACGGTATTATCCTAAATAGGACAACCAACGCAAACAAAAAATCTGCCGCACTATCCAAACTTGCCCCTAGTTGCGATGTACTTTTTGTACGCCTTGCAATAGGTCCGTCTACCATGTCCGTAAGCCCTGCCACCACGTACAAAACCATAAACGTAAACGTAAACGGCTCTAAAAATAGGAGCGGCAAGCACAATATAATCCTTGAAATCGAAAGTACATTTGGCACATATTTCACCATGGTTTTACCTCTTTTTAACGTCCAGCTTTCCTTACTGACTTCATTCTAACATTTTTTCGAACACAATGCAACAAAAACAAAAAAATTTTGAAATTTGTCTGGCGTGAACTCTCCCACCAGCTAAAGCTAGTGGGCTTCCAACGTGCCGAATCGACACATATTCCCTTTAGGGGAATGGAATTCCTCACCACCGTAGGGGCATAACTCAGAGACTGGTCTGCATTAAGCAACTTGCACAGGACATTCCTGCAGTTCCGCATTAAGCCTAATTAAGGTGGATAAGGTGCGTGTAGTTCCCGTACCAAAACGAAAAACTTTTGTTTCGTTTGGCAACCTCACCATTACTGGATCGGATTTTAAAATTTCCCTTATAAAGTATCGTGAACCTATGTTGTAACTTGCGTTAAGGTCGCAATTATATACTTTTTTGCTTGCGAACACACAAATAGAGTTGTATTTTTTAACTCTGTCTATTTTATACTCGCCACGTTCTACTCTGCCACTGCCGTCATAAGCAAGCCGACTGGTATTCCAAGCATTTACTCGGCTTATTCTCGTGCCGAGTTTGTGGGCTTTGTGTTCCACCAATTTTTGTATCTCTCTTTTTCGCCAAAGGTGTAGCAGTTGCCTTTTCGAGCCTTTCTTCTTGCCCTTCATATCCAAATACTCAAAGACGATTGTGTCGGCTTTGTGTAACGTGGCAAAATCTATTATGCTCTTGGCGGTTTTTCGACTTATGTCGGTGTTTAGGTCGTTTACGTGTTGCCATTTTATTGGCGTTTTTTTATTGCCGTTTTGTTGGGCTTTTTTCTGCCTGTTTAATGCCTTTTGCAAGTGGTCTTTTTCTGTTGCTAGGTTGACAAATTTTCTAGCAACGACAGTTC
>WRKH01000313.1 GCA_009778175.1 Turicibacter sp. | reverse complement strand
GCCCCCAAGGTTTTAATGTATAGGGCTTTGTAGAATTTTTTCGGCGATGGCGGAGGAGGGGATGTTGTATTGGTTGGATTGGATTAGGTGGCGTAAGGAGGCGACTTTGTCTTCACGGATGTCTGGGAGGGAGGCTAGGGCACGGCGAGCGGTTTGGTAGTCTTCGGCGTGGTGTGAGAGTGAGAAGGTGTCGGTGCTGGGGCGATGGGAGGTGGTGGGCTTGGTCTTTGTGTGTGCCGCCGTGTTGTAGGCGTTGTACGCTCGATAGGCGTTGTCTATTCGTAATTCTCTAATTTCCATTTTTTGAAATCCCTTTCTATTTTTTACTCCTATTATATATATCGGCATTTTTTTGGAAAAGTATTAGTTTTTTTTGGTGGAATTGTAAAAAAATTTTTGGACGGAAAAAAGGAGAGGGGGAATTTGGCTAGGATTTCACGAATGTGAACACATTTTCGGTAAAGGGATGCTGCTGTAAAAATTTGACAAATTCGATTTTTTGCGGTATAGTGGCTGTAAATGAAAATTTGCAATATTTTTTAACGAATATACAAAATTAAGTGAAGTCCCATGAACATAACAATGGAAAGGCTAATTTTATGAACAATGCTATAAAATTTGTGCTGAGCAGCTCGCTTGTTCTGGCTGCAATATTTGCTGTGAGCTCAAGAAATACGGGAATGTCGGATTTTAAATCTGTCGAACCGATTTACCAAGCTGCACTCTCTCCTAGCGATGAAAATCTCTCAATCACTATTCTCGAAACCATACAAGCCGAACCTCCCAACAATGCGGATAATCCCTCTCTTTTTTGGACTGACCACGCCCCAATTATTACCGCCATTGGCGAAGAATTTTCCCCAAGTAATGCGGATATTTTTGTAACTTCCGTTGCACGAGGGCAAATCGTTGATTTTTCGCAAGAGGATTTTAGCGAAATTTTTGAATTTTCCAAAACTGCCGTAGAGGGTCAACCGTTTAGCTTTATCGGTGAACTAGCCCGAAATTTTAATACCCGAATATTCCATAAAACCGCAGGTCCGCCCGAATCATCCCCCTATAACAGCGGCGAATTTAGAATCCGATTTTATTTCGAAAATGTGGAATGGCAACAGACGAGAACATATAGGTTTGGCGGTACACGAATAAGACACGGAACAGCCATACGTCCGACTAGATATATTTTTTATAGCATATATCGTAGGATTGTATAGATTCTCGAGGTATACATGAATATCGAGAATAAAAATAAGAAATTGAACGGCGATTTGCGAGAGTTTTTCTCTGAACGCCGAAATGTGCCAAAAAATTGACATTTCAAAGGTTTTATTGCACAATAAAACCGAGGTGATGAGGTGTTATCATGAATTACAGCCAATCATTGGAGCAGTTGGAGAATGAGGTTTGGGGCGAGCCTAAGTTTTCCAGTTCGCTGGTTGTCAAGTGCCACGAATTGCGGAAAATACCGATTGGAGAGTTAAGCGTTGAGGATTTGCGGTTGCTTATCGGGCAGAATATCGGGTTGCCGCATATCGTCCCGCTTGCGATTGAGTGCTTGCTTGACAACCCGCTGAATGGCGGCTACATGGGGAGCGGAGCGTTGTTGAGGGCGGTGCTTGGCGTAGATGCGGCGTTTTGGCGGGAGAATCCTATGCTGTATGTTGAGTTGCAGGCTGTTATGGCTGAATTTGGGCGGGTTTCGAGGGAATTGCTAGAGAAATGGAGTGCGGTTGCGATGGAAATTGAGGATTAAAGGCGACTACGCCGATATTTCGCAAATGCAAGCAAATTCAGCAAAAATGCCACTCCAATAAGCACCGCCGATGCAAAAACCACGCCCCAAGACGTATCCATGATCGCCGACCAGTCCTCTATGCGAACCAAATAATTTTGATAGACAGTCTGAAAAAATACCGCTAAAACACACGCTCCAAGGCTGAAAACGGCGTATATACTCCAATTTTCGCTATGCTTTGCAATGCCGATTATCGGCAAAATCCACGCCGCCAAGCCTAGCACAAGGCTTGCGACGTTTAACCAGGTATAACCCATTTTTCCACGTCCTTTTGCTGAAAACTTCGCCTACCAACCACTATCCCTAATTATGCGTTCCACTTCTTCTTGCGGTTGGTTTAGTTTTTCGGCTATTTCATATGTTGATAATGCCATATCGCTATACAAAATTTCAATCTTACCCTCAATCTTACCTACAATTTTCCCAGCAATCTCCCCCTCAACCCTACTCTCATACCGCATTTCTTCCAAAATCGTCATCTTATCCTTAACCTCCCTTTCCACTCTGAACGCCTTAAAACTTTACCTACCAGCCACTATCCCTAATTATGCGTTCCACTTCTTCTTGCGGTTGGTTTAATTTTTCGGCTATTTCATGTGTTGATAATGCCATATCGCTATACAAAATTTCAATCTTACCCTCAATTTTACCCTCAATTTTACCCTCAACCCTACTCTCATACTGCATTTCTTCCAAAATCGTCATCTTGTCCTTAACCTCTCTTTCCACTCTGAACGCCTTAAACTTCATGTTATAAAAGTCGATTATCTTCTGCACATTGGGGGATTCGGTAGTCCCCGCTTGCCCTAGCAAAAACCTTGCCAATTCAGCCGCCTCGCCGCTCCCTGCCGCCAATCTCTTCAAATCAACGAACATAATCTTGGAATTTATCGGATAGGCACGCCCTGTAATATCGCTGTACAACGAATATACCTCTATGCTCTTCTCCCCTAAAACTTCATCCAAATGATCCGCCAAAAACCATATTTGATTGGCATCTTTCCCAAAAGCTTCCTTATCCTCTCGCTCGCCTTTCATAATTCCCAGCCCGAAATACTCAACCGCCCTAATCTTGACGGGTATCTTGATTCCGTGCGTTTTGTTCTGGATTTCTATGTAGGTGTGCCGCTCGTCTATGAGCCGAAAATCTTGCTTGCGTTTGGCTTTGACGTGCAGCAAATACTCGAATTGTGTCCTAACCACGGCGTTTTCCGTTATCGGCGGCATGAATTCCTGCTCCTCATTCAGTACCTCCAACACAATGTTGACAACCAACGCCAACACGTCCGCACCGCTGTTGCCGTCATGTGCATAATTCAAAAACAGGTCATTCATGGGGGTAATGAACAACTCTTTTCCCGTATTTAACAGCATTTTGCCGTCCCAGTTGTTTCTTTCTGCTGATTCTGCTATTTTGCCCACTCCTATCGTTTGACGATAAAATCTAATATTTACGCATAGTGCGACCGTACCAAGGATGACGTTTGCGGCGTTCTCGGACGGCTAGAATTATCCCTGTCAAACCCGTCATTGTGCCGACACCCGCTATCCAATAAGGTAGGGCTGTCCTTGAAAATAGGGTTTCTATTACCAGAGCTATGTAGAAATCCATATCGGTGTCCAGGGTACGAGCCTCTACTGTGGATTGGGCGATTAAGTCGGTTGTGAACAGGATTTGACCGCCTAGTGTGAATGTTATTGAACCCACTACGTCGTTTTCAAAAATTGGAGCTAGTAAGGTTATGTAGTCGGTAGGCTCGGGAGGCAGGTCGGTTTCGGGGTCGAGGTCGGGAGTGTAGAGCAAGAGTTCGTTAAAGACTATGTAAGACTCGATGCTGTCAAATTGTTCTTGGCTGAACAAGGCTCGGAAACCGCCAACCGCTGTAATGTCAACTGTGTCTTCTTCGCCCAAAACGGCATTTGCTATGTGAACGGTTTCTATATGCTGATCGGATTCCACCACGTCAAAATAGCTGTACGTGGCGAAACCATAGTTAAAAAGCATGGTGGCATCATTCCAGCGACCAGGGTCGGGCGAGTAGAAAACAATGGCGATAAGCTGGACATCGTCGAAAGTGGCGGAGGCGGCGACATTATCGGAGGCTTGGGGCGTTGTACCTGAACGGATACCCGTTGCGTGCGGGAAAAAGAAAGGCCCGCCAATCACTAATTCGTTGACTTCCACCCAGTTGTGCTGCACAACAAAAGCATCGGCAAAAGCATACATATCGCCCAAATATCCATCCAGCCCGCTGCCAGTAAAGACCGTTTCGGCTGCAATTTCGGCAAGCAGCGGGATTTGCATAAAAGCCCTTGCGATTATGGCTAAGTCATAAGCCGTTGTGAAGAGTTCGTCGTTGTGCAGTCCGTTGGGGTTGGTAAAATTGGTGTCCAAAGCCCCGAGTTCGGCGGCTCGCTCGTTCATCAGGTTGCTGAAAATCTGTATTGCGTTGACGTAGGGGACGTTATTGTTATTGCGTTCTCGCCGCACGGTGTTTAGGGCAAGCACAGCCCCAGAGTCGTTGCCGTTACGTATCATCAAGCCACGCAGGAGGTTGTGCACGGTAATATGTTCGCCGATTTGATGCCCCGACATAAGTGCGCCCGAGGGGATATTTAATATTTCGTTGCCTATCACAATTACCTCTTGAGGGTCTAAAAAGTCTAAAACGATGATGGCGGTCATAATTTTGGCAAGCCCAGCGGGGAACATACGCTCGTGTTCATTATGTGCAAACAAGACCGTGCCTTCGCCCTGATCGATGAGGATGGCAGCCCTTCCCTCGATGGGCAGAAAGGCGTGTACGGGTGTGATAAGTATGAAAAAACTGACCGCCATTGCGATTATACTTTTCAGTTTCATGGAAGACCCTCCTGAGCTAAGATTATGAGAATATTATAGCAAAAATTTTTGGGGTTGGCAAGTTAGGAAAATAAATTTGCAAATCGGCGTATAAAATTGACAACCCCCTAACAGTTGTGGTACAATCAGTTTTAGTAACGAGCAGAGTGGTCTGGGTGCTGGCTGGTGTTTAGGCGTTGCGAGTAGCACCAAAGTTCCATGATTTTAAGACAAATCTTGTGAAAAGGGGTAAGGATATGGTCTTTTTGTTTGGATTGTCCGTGGCGTGTAATGTGATTTTTTACCTTTTGTTTGCGAACCTTATTACGGAAGCGTTTGTAACTTTTCCTTCTCTGCTCATTCCGCCCGTTATAATAATTTTTGCATCCATGCTCTCCTATGTGCTGAATGAAAACGGAAAACCAAGAATGTTACCCGCCCTGCTGTTGCCGCTGGTTTTTTTGTTTGCAAATAGTATTGAAGGAGCTGTTGTGCTGGCAATACCCGCATTATATGCTCTAATCTCGATGGCGAAACGGCTGTTTTATTTTGATAAAGAAAAATTGCGGCGGCGGACTATTGTGTGTGGAAAAATTGTGTTTGTGCCGCTAGTTGGCTTGCTTTTTGGAGGATATGATCGACTTTTGTACACCAGCTATTTTGCCTACCTCTTTGTGTTTGCGGTCTGTGCGATTTCATTACTAAGGATTAGCCGTTCGGGCGAAAATAATATATCTGACAAAAAATTTATCGGGCTTAATATCGGCATTGTAACGCTGTTTTTGGTGGGGGCAGGTATCCTTGTTTCGCCCCCCGTGCTAAATGCTCTGTCTGTATTTGTGGGTTTTTTCTTCAGTAGCATATTTGTGCCTACGATACTGTTCATCATATCCATCTTTATATCCATTATAAGCCTTGTTCCTCTGCCTGAGGCGGGTATTTTCGAGCCTGATGCTGGCGACGGATTTGCTGGACAGCCTACTGGAATGTTTCAAGCAAATCTTGAACAACCAGATGCAACGGTCTTTACTATAGTCGTAATCACGATTTTACTGATTATTGCCTTGATTGTGCTCAGAAAGGTTTGGGCAAATGTGAAGATACGGCATAAATTCTTTAACACAGGCTTTGAATCCCAGTCGTATTCACAGATAGAGCCGTTTATGTCGATCAAAGAAAGCCGAGTTCGAGATAGCAGATTCTTCACGCCGCGAGATCCTCGCCTTGCCGTACGCCACTACTACCGCCGTTTCTTGAGATTATGTATAAAGAAAGGCAACCTATTACAAGTTGGCGAAACTTCCCATGACGTAACCCAAAAGAATGTCAAACATTTTCCAATCGCAAATATGTCGGCACTACGTGTTCTTTACATAAAAGCCCGCTACAGTAACCATGAAATTACCGCCCTCGACAGCAAAGAAACCGCCAAAATTTTGAAAAGTTTTTAACTTTTATATCCAGCCCTGCGGATATTTATTCTTCAGCCGCCCACCAACCAACCTTGCCCAACCAAGCGGGAACGAATTTAGGCAGACGATTACCCACGGCTTGGCTAGATCTGTTTGTGTGATGGCAACTATCGTCTCGCCCCGCAAATACCGCAGACAATCGTCTGGATTCAAATCAACCGATATTTTAGCCTTTTCCGCATTTAGCGACAGGGCAAGGGCGTGAGACGGCTCAAATCTGTCCTTTTTTATTTCTCCCAAATAAAGCCCGATTCTCACAATCCGCAAGCCCGTTAAGTTCGGGAGACCAGTCGGGACGGCGAAGATCGAGTTTTTGTGTTGCGTTAGATTGCCATGTTTGTAATTCTGCAAATGCTCTTTGCAAAAGTCGTTAAACAGCGTTTTTGCGGGTTTGCTGATGTGCAGATTTTGCGGGTTTATTTGCGAAAAAACAGAATCTGAAGACGAAATTTTTTTACGCACAAGACAGGCAAAATGCCCCTCGCCGTCCTGTCTGTGCGGAAATATACGAGCTGAATAACCGTCAAACCCCCGTGAAACGCCAAATCTATCCACATCGATCGGCACGGGCTCGAAATCGGAATTTTTCGCCAAAAAATCGGCTATCATTTCCTCATTTTCCTCCATATTAAACGTGCAGGTGGAATATACCAAAAATCCGCCTGGTTTTAGCATACTGGAGGCGTGATGTAAAATTTCTTTTTGCAGCAAAATATACTCGGAGGAGCGTTTGGCGGTTTGGAGTTTTAGGGCGTTTTGGCTTTTTCGCAACATTCCCTCGCCTGAACAAGGAGCATCCACCAAAATTTTATCGAAAAAAATCGGGAATCTGCCCGCCAATTTTTCGGGTGTTTCGCTTAAAATAACCGTATTTTCAGCCCCGCAAAGGGTAAGATTTTTCGCAAGTGCCTTGCTTCGAGTGTAGCTAAAATCGTTTGAGACAAGCAATCCCGTGTTATGCAAATGCCCCGCTATTTGTGTGGATTTCCCGCCAGGTGCGGCACAAATATCCAAGACGAAGTCGCCTTTTTGCGGATTTAAGATATTCACGGGCAACATGGCACTAGGTTCTTGCAGATAATACAGCCCAGCGTGATATAATGGATTTTTGGACAGCCGTTCCGTTGCATCATAATAAAAGCCCGTTTCGCACCACGGCACAGGCTTAAAATTGCCCATCATCTCGCAAAATTTTTCAGTTGTTGTTTTTAGCGGATTTATCCTGAATCCCGCAAAAGGGGCAAGCAGTAGTGCGTTGAAAAAATCGTCCGTCTCGACTTTGAGTATGGAGCGTATTTTGTCCGCAAAATGCGGGGGGATTTCGCTAATCATCGATTTTTTCGTCCCATAGTCTAATGATAACTCTCCTGCACCGCAGCCGCTTTCTTCTCCCCCAAAACATTTCCTGAAAACCCCAAAATCTCCTCAATCACAGCCGCCGCCGACTGCACACCCTTATCCACAGCCGCACCGTCTTCCCTAGCCCGCACGCTAACCGTCCCGTCCTCCGCTTCACGGTCGCCGATGACCAACATATACGGAATCCGCTGCCCCTGTGCCTCTCGTATCTTGTAGCCTATCTTCTCCGCCCGCACGTCAATCTTAACCCGAACGCCCGCATCTTCCATCTGCTTGAAAACTCGCTCCGCCGCCGCATGATGTTTCTCCGAAATCGGCAAAATCACCGCTTGCACGGGTGCAAGCCACACAGGAAACCAGCCCGCAAAATGCTCAATCAGAATCCCAATAAATCGCTCAATACTGCCAAGTGCCGTCCGATGTATCATTACTGGGCGGTGTTTCGCACCGTCCTGCCCGATATAACTCAAATCAAACCGCTCGGGCATCTGCATATCTAGCTGAATCGTCGCACATTGCCACGTCCGCCCCAAACTGTCCTCCAAGTGAAAATCTATCTTCGGCCCGTAAAAAGCCCCGTCTCCCTCGTTTATCCGATACGGCAAACCCTTTTCTTCCAACGCACCCCGCAGCCCGTCCGTCGCCCGTTCCCATTGCTCGTCCGTTCCCATGCATTTTTCGGGTTTTGTTGACAATTCCAAATGAAATTTGAACCCAAAATTCACATAAATTTCCTCAACTAAATTGATGACCCGCAACACCTCGTCCCGAATCTGCTCGTCCGTCATGTAAATATGAGCATCGTCCTGCGTAAAACAACGCACCCGCATAAGCCCGTGCATTGTCCCCGATTTCTCGTGCCGATGCACCAAACCCAGCTCCGCCATTCGGAGCGGAAATTCCCGATAGGAATGTAAATCCAGCCCGTAAACCAAAATCCCGCCAGGGCAGTTCATCGGCTTTATCTGGAACGCCGTCTCGTCAATCTCGCTGCCGTACATATTGTCCTTGTAATTCTCCCAATGCCCCGACTGCTCCCACAATTCCTTGGTCAGCATGATGGGCGAGGTAATCTCGACATAGCCCTCTCTCTTGTGCAGCCGCCGCCAATATTCAATGAGCGTATTCCGCAGCACAACGCCGTTCGGCAAGAAAAACGGAAAACCCGGACCCTCTTCCATCAACGCAAAAATGCCCATCTCACGCCCCAATTTCCGATGATCCCGCTTTTTCGCCTCTTCCAGCCTGTGCAAATGTTCCTTTAACTCGTCTTTGGTAAAAAATGCCGTGCCGTAAATTCTGGATAGCATCTTATTCTTCTCGTTCCCCCGCCAATAAGCCCCCGCCGTTGACAGTAGCTTAAAAGCCTTTATTTGACCCGTCCGTTCAATATGCGGACCTGCACACAAATCCGTAAAATCGCCCTGCCGATAGAATGAAGCCTCTTCTTCCAGATTGTCAATCAGCTCTTTTTTATACGGTTCATCCGCCAGTAACGCCGCTACTTCTTCCTCCGAGAGCGACAATTTTTCGATCACAATATTTTCCTTGACAATTTTTTTCATTTCCTTTTCGATTTTCAGAATATCCTCAGGCCCAAAAGGCTCGTCTGTTTCAAAATCATAATAAAATCCGTCAGCAATAGCTGGCCCGATAGCCAGCTTAGTGCCAGGATATAATCTCCTAACTGCCTGTGCCATAACGTGTGCCACGCTATGTCTCAACGTGCTTAATTCCATAAAAATCCCTCCCATTTATTTTTTGTATAAAAACTGCCTGCCTAGAGGCAGGCAGTAAACCAGCGGTTTTTCAACCTACTGTACTATCTCTACAAGGACTTTCTTCGAGCTGTTGACCGAAGAGGCCTTAACGAGTGTTCGTATAGCCTTTGCGATGCGCCCTTGTTTGCCGATAACCTTGCCCATGTCTTCTGGCGCTACACGCAGCTTTAGGACTATGACGTTATCCCGTTCTTCTTCTTCCACCGTAACCGATTGAGGGGACTCAACCAGGTTCTTTGCTATGATAATAAGCAGTTCTTTCATTTTTAGTGCTCCTCTTTCTTGCTTCTTATACTACTCCCGCTTTTTTCAGCAACGCTTGCGTTGTGGTAGTGGGTTTTGCTCCGTGGGAAAGCCATTTTTTAGTGGCATCCACATTTATTTTTATTGCGGCTGGATTCTGCAATGGGTCGTAAGTGCCCAACTCATCCAAGCTCTTGCCATCGCGTGGTGTACGTGCATCTGCTACCACTATCCTGTAAAATGGCTTTTTCTTTGCACCCATGCGTTTTAACCTGATTTTTACCATGTCTTCGCCTCCTTTCTTGTAAAAGTTTATATATCAAAAGGGAAATCCCTTGTTGCCGCCTAATCCAAATAGTGCCTTCTTGCCTTTTTTGCCGCTAGTCATGCCCGTTAAATCTTTCATCATCTTCTGCATCTCTGTGAACTGTTTCAGTAGGCGGTTTACTTCCTGTATTGTACGACCGCTGCCCGCCGCTATCCTTTTTTTGCGTGAACCGTTCAAAACAGCGGGATTACGCCGTTCGGCGGGGGTCATGGAGTAGATTATCGCCTCTGTGTGTGCCATGGATTTTTCGTCCACCTCTGGAATAGCCCCCATTCCGCCTTTTCCGCCAATACCTGGTATCATGCCCAAAATATCCTTTATCGAACCCATCTTCTTTATTTGTTGCATTTGTTCCAAAAAGTCCTCTAGGTTAAAGGAATTTTGGCGAATTTTTTGTTCGAGTTCATGTGCTTGTTTTTCGTCAAACGCTTGCTGTGCCTTCTCGACAAGCGAAAGCACATCGCCCATACCAAGGATACGGCTCGCCATACGGTCGGGGTGGAACGGCTCCATATTTTCCAATTTTTCGCCCATTCCCACATATTTTATCGGTTTGCCCGTAACCGCACGGACGGAAAGCACAGCACCGCCACGAGTATCGCCGTCAAGTTTTGTTGCGATAATGCCATCAATACCCAAAGTTTGGCTAAAAGTTTCCGAAACATTAACGGCATCCTGCCCTGTCATGGAATCGATGACCAACAAAATTTCCTGCGGGCGGGTTTCGGACTTCATACGTTTCAATTCGTCCATGAGATTTTCATCTATGTGCAAACGCCCTGCCGTGTCCAGCAAGATAACGTCGTTATCATGTTCTTTTGCATGAGACAGTGCGGCTCTTGCAATATCAACGGGGTCGGACTGCTCGCCCAGTGAAAATACGGGAATATCATAGGCTTTGCCCAAGGTTTGCAGCTGTTTTATTGCCGCAGGTCTGTACACATCGCAAGCCACCAGGAGGGGGCGTTTATTTTGTTTACGAAGATGGGCCGCCAATTTGCCGCAGGTTGTGGTTTTTCCAGCACCTTGCAAGCCGACCAACATATAGACAGTAGAGCCTTTTTCGGCAAAAGTCAATTTGCTCTGTGTTGTCCCAAGCATTGCGACCATTTCATCATGCACCAATTTAATGACCTGATGAGCGGGATTTAAGCCTTCCAAAATATCCCCGCCAACGGCTTTTTCTTGCACATTGGCGACAAAGTTTTTGACAATCTTAAAATTAACGTCTGCTTCAAGGAGTGCCATTCGCACTTCACGCATAGCTTCTTTTACATCTTTCTCCGTCAGCTTACCTTTCGAACGGATTTTACTAAATACATTTTGCAGCTTTTCTCCCAAACCCTCAAACGGCATAATTCCCAACTTTCTAAGACCGCTGGGCTCTGCCCAGACCCGCAAGGGGCTCTGCCCCTTGACCCCGCTGGGGGCGCGCCCCCAGACCCGCATCTTTTTTCGCATCTTTTTTTATGTGAACATTGTTCTTAGGTATTCGGCACGGGCTATGTCCATTTCTAGCTCGGTTGCACTGCTTGCACCGATATAGTTTGTTATATGCCCTGGCTGTATCTCTATCATTATTTGGTATAACGGTTTTACAGGCTTTGGAATATCCAAAATTTCCATGGCGTAGCCTAGTCTTATTTCCGAGAGCATATCCATCGCCTCTTTTACCGCCATTTTACGGCTTAGAGCCAGTATGCCGTATGAACGATAGATATTATTTTCAATATCGATTCTGTGGCGTTCCAGCATCTTTGCACGTAACCACGACTCCTTATCGCCGATATTCTTTGTAACGCTCTGCAAAATCTGTATTATATCATGCTCCGATTTGCCCAGGGTTACTTGGTTTGAAATCTGATAGATACAGCCCATAGGTTCGGAGCCTTCGCCATACAGTCCTCTTATTGCAATACCAAATTTGCTGATTGCCGTCATCAGATTTTTTAACTGCCCCGTCCGCTCTAGCATGGGTAAATGTATCATGTAAGAGGCTCTCATTCCAGTACCAACATTGGTAGGGCAGGTTGTTAGATAGCCGTAATTTTTGTCGAAAGCGTATTCTAAATTCTGCTCGATTGCATCGTCAACACGATTTGCAACATCCCAAGTTGCTTGTATGTCGTTTCCAGAGCTTAGCGTTTGTATGCGGAGATGATCTTCTTCATTTATCATCACGCTCACATTGTAATCGTCTTGCAAAAGCACACCCTGCGGCAGTTTGGTTTTCAAAAACTCTCGGCTTATAACGTGTTTTTCGAGCAGCATATTTCGGCTTTTTTCATCATGTGCAGCGGGGCTGGTCAGGTTCAGCCGCTTTACCCACGCCGAGTCTCGATTGTCCAAAACAGCCGTGGTTACATCTTCAAGCACCTGTTTAGCCATATCTGTCGTTAATTTTGTCCGAAACGGGTATTTTTTCAGGTTACGTGCCAATCTCACTCTTGAGGAGATTACAAGCCCGTCATCGGTACTAAAATGCTGATACCAAGGTGTCTCAGTCATAGAATATCACTCACTTCATCGTTTTTTGCAGTCTCTAGCAGACGAACCTCGTCTCTAATTCGTGCCGCTTCTTCAAAGTTCTCTTCTTCAATGGATTTTTGCATAAGCTCTCGCAACCGCCCAACTTCCCGCTCTTGGAACATAATCCTACCCGATTTTGTGGGGAATTTGCCCTCATGCCGCAACCCGCTTTGGACATTTGTCAAGATGGGTTTTAGGTTAGATATAAATGTATTGTAGCAGTTCGCACAACCCAGCTTGCCGCCGCTAGATTTAAATTCCGTCGTCGTCATTCCGCAAGCCTCGCAAGTATCCTCGTTTCTTTGATTTTTCTGTCTTTCGCTAGATAAATACGAGCCGAGCAATCCATTAAATATTGCCTCTATCGAAATTGGCGAGTCCAGTGCTGTTGCGCAGTCTTGGCACAAATTCATTTCGGCAGAAGAGCCGTTTACTATCTGTTTCATATGTACAGTAGCCTGATTTTTATTGCATTTATCACATAACATTCCACTGCCTGCCTTTCTAAAGTGCAAAACCTTACGCCGTACTGTGTGGATACGTTGTAGGGGCTTGCATTTTATTGTTCCAAAAACCGCTCCAAATCCAGCAGGAGTTTAACGCCGTCGCCCACCTTGCCGATATTGCGGATAAATTGGTTGTAGCTGTTGATTTTGGCACTTGGCGGCGGGGCCACATTTTCGGCAGGAATGGTCAAAGCCGCCTTGACATTATCCACAATCAAACCCAAAGTGTACTGATTATAGACGATGACCACGATACAAGTCTCCTCATCGTATTCTTTAGGGATTTTGCCAAACCTTTTTCGTACGTCCAAAACACCGATTAGATCGCCGCGCAAATTTATTATACCCTCGATAAAGGCGGGCAACTGCGGCACTTTTGTAATCTTTGGCATGGAGATAATCTCTTTTACGTTGGCAACCTCCACGCCGTAATCTTCACTGTCAATCTCAAATATGAAAAACATATCCTTGATTGCGTCCAGCTTTAGGGTATCTTCCTCCAGCTGCATCATGTCAGTAGTCATTTTAACACGCCCTCCCCTTATTTATCAAATAATCCAGCTACGTCAATAATCAAGCTAATATCGCCGTTACCTAGCAAAGTACAGCCGCTTAATCCGCGTATCTTGTTAAAATATTTTGGCATGGACTGCACGACCGCCTGCTGTTCGCCGATAAGCTCATCAACCATGAGGCAGATGAACTGGTCGCCGTTTTCGATTTGGATTAAAATTCCGTCCTCTAGGTCAGTAATAGCATCGTCAATCCCGAAAAATTCGTACAGACGGACGATATTGTAAATTTCGCCTCTATCGGTTATCATCTCGTTTCCGTCTGGATCGGAGAAGACGTTTTCGAGTTTCGGCTTGAAAGAACGCTTTATTGAGGCGATTGGAATCGTATACTTTGCACCTGCCATATGGATTGTCATGCCCTCGATAATGGCCAAGGTAAGCGGAATTTTCAGGGTAAATGTACTACCCGAACCAGGAGTGGAATCCACTAGCACATTTCCGCCCACAATCTCCAAATTGTTTGTAACCACGTCCATTCCCACGCCGCGCCCAGAAAATGCTGTAACTTCTGTGTTTGTCGAGAACCCTGCCATGAAAATGAATTGATAAATCTCTTTATCCGTATACTCCAATTCGGGCTTGCGTAACATTCCCTGGTCTCGAGCCTTGTTCATAATTTTATCTCGATTAAGCCCGCCGCCATCGTCCTTTACGATGATGAGAACATCACTGCCCGAGTGCTTCGCTTGTAATACGACAACACCTTTGCGTGGTTTGCCTAGTTGTTGGCGTGTATCGGGCATCTCTATACCGTGATCGATGGAATTTCTAATAATGTGCATAATCGGATCGGAGATGTGTTCTATAATATTCTTGTCCACTTCCGTCTCTTCGCCGATAATATCTAGTTGTACGTCCTTATTTAGCTGGCGGCACATATCACGGACTATCCTGTGCATTTTAAAGAACGTACCTGAAAGCGGTACCATTCGCATGGACATAACCGTCTCTTGCAAATTGTTGATAATCTTGCGTAACTGTCGAGCCTCTTTGAAAAAGCTGTCGAGCTGCAGACCGTCAAGTTCGGAATTTTGCGTAACCATAGCCTCCGATATAACCAATTCGCCCATGAGATTGAGCAGTGCGTCCAATTTGCCTACATTTACACTAATAACGTGCTGTGCAGGTCCCTTCTTCTCGCCTGGCTCTCCAGCACTGGCAATGTTTGGCGTATCTGCAGCAACAGGAGCTGCTACAGCAGGAGGTGCTGGAATTTCGGGTGTTTCTGCAACTTGTTCAACAGCGACCTCCGCCGCCTCTTTCACCGCTGGTTTTTCCTCTTTTGCGGCTGTTACTTCTTGCAAATCCAATTCCTGCAAATAGACCGTACCCAGCAGATGTTTTTCGATTTCCTCAAATGGCTTTTTGCTTTCAAAATCCACAAAAAAGCCGTTTTGACGTATGATTTCGGTGGATTCCTCATCCACTACATCCGTAGGTATGTGGCGTATGTTTTCGGCATGGTCCAGCAGGTTATGTACAAGCGTGTAAGCCCGTATGTTCTCCATTTCGCAACCATTTTCAAACATAATCTTGGCTTTGTACACGAAAGTCGAACCATCTGACGGCGTTACACTTTCCACAGGTTTTTCTTCTACGCCGTCGTTCTTCAGCTGGTTCAGGAAACGGCGTATGGATTCGGTTAAAGTGCCAGCGTTTCCGTCCGCCTCATCACCATCTTGAATCTTTACCAATTCGCCCTTAACAAAGTCCGCACCCTCCAACACCAAATCGGACAAACTTTGATAGTCCAGATTTTGAGGGGATTCCTCACGCAAATAATAAAACAAATCCTCAATTACGTGAGAAACACGTGCTATTTCGTCAAACATCATCATTGCCGATGAGCCTTTTATAGTGTGCATAATGCGGAATATTTCGTTTATTTGGTCTGTGTTGTACTCCGTTTCACTTTGTACCACTGTCTGTTCCAATTGTTCCACTAACTGGTTCATTTCAAAAATGAACATCTCGAGCATGGACTCTCTATCAAAGTCTGCCATCCCCTCATCACCTTTCTTTTTGCGTATATTTCTATTCTACATGATTTTTGTAACAAAAGCAACTTTTTATTTTTTCAAAAATCCAACTAATTTTTGCGGTAAACGGCGGGCATTATGTATTTGTATTTTGTGGCGCTGTGCGTTAGTGATTCGGAATGCCCGATAAATAGATAACCGCCGTCCTCGGTAGCATCGTAAAATCTTTTTACAACTTGGTCGCGGGTCTCGTTATCGAAGTATATCATCACATTGCGGCAGAAAATTACCTGCATTTTTTTCCTGAAGGTGTAGTTGGGTTCCATTAGGTTAAATTTGCGGTAGGTAATATTCTTTTTTACCGCATCCACCACGGCAAAGCTGTTGTCGTCAAATTTTCTAAAATATTTTCGTCTCCACGGCTCAGGCAGAGTCGCAACCTTATCGGCAGAATACACGCTATGCACGGCACGATCCAATATATTGGTAGAAATATCCGTGGCAAGCATCTCCGTATTCCATTGTTTGCCCTCAAAGTAGTCGAGCATAATCATCTGCAATGTGTTGGACTCTTCGCCCGAAGAACAACCCGCACACCATAGGCAAATCTCTTTTTTTGCTTTATTTGTCTCTTCGATGTAAGGTAGAACAGTGTTGCGAAAATAGTCGAAATGGTCAGTCTCTCTCATAAAAAAGGTATGGTTGGTTGTGATTTTATCGACAAAATGAATGACCGACTCCTCGGTTTTATCACGCATTATAAAGTCGAAATATTCCGTAAAACTTTCAAACCCCTCTTTTACAAGCGTAGCACGTAGGCGCGAGTAGACGAGGGATTTTTTTTCGTCCCCCAAATTTATGCCATAGTGTGCTTTTATGTAATCTCGTATCTTCTTGAACTCCGCATCTGTTATCTCTTTCATCTATTCACCGTCCAATTAAACTATTTTTTTATCGCCGTCTTTAATAATATACGATTATTGAAAATAAATCAAGAGGTAGGGGGAATTTTTTTGAAAAAATTTAAGGGCTTATAAAAGATTGTTGTTAAAATTGTGGTATTGTGGTATATTTATATCAGAACTCACCCCAAAATCATCAACACAAAAGCAAAGAACAAAATAAAAAAACCAATAAAGGTGCGGGTCTGGGGGCGCGCCCCCAGCGGGGTGTGGGGCAGAGCCCCACGGTCTGTGCGAATAAAAATTAGAGACGGGGAGGAATATCGATGTCGCAATATAAAGATTTAACAAAATCGGAGCTTGAAAAATTACAGGAGGCTTTGCTTGTAAAATACGACAGTATCAAAGCAAAAGGGCTTGCGTTGGATATGTCTAGGGGCAAACCTGGCAATGAGCAGCTTGATTTGTCCATGGGTCTGTATGATGTGTTAGAGCCAAACGATTACAAGGGAGCGGATGGCGTGGACTGCCGCAATTATGGCGGTCCAGATGGGATTCCAGAAATACGTCAAATTTTTGCGGATATTTTGGAAGTGGATGACACGGAGCTAATCATAGGCGGAAATTCTAGCCTTACCCTTATGTACGAAAGCCTTATGGCTCAAAAACTATCTTCTCAAAATCAGCAGAAGAGGAAATTTTTATGCCCAAGCCCAGGCTACGATAGGCATTTTGCAATAACAGAGTATTTGGGCTATGAGATGATTCCCATAAAAATGACCTTGAATGGCCCTGATATGGCTGAAATAGAGGAATATGCAAAAGATCCGCTAGTGGCTGGCGTATGGTGCGTACCGAAATTCTCTAACCCACAAGGCGTAGTATACACCGATGAAACTATACGTAAATTCGCAAAACTAAAGCCCGCAGCGGCAGATTTTCGTATAATTTGGGACAACGCCTACTGCATACACGCCTTTGATGGCGAAACACCCAAAATCCTCAACCTGCTAGAGGAATGTAAACGGGTCGGTAATTATGACTTGCCGCTTATGTACACATCATTCTCCAAGGTAACATTCCCAGGGGCTGCGGTTGCCGCCATGGCTGCCTCGCCCGCCAATGTCGCCAAGATACGCAAACATCTAAGCTATCAGTTGATTTGCCAAGACAAGATGAATCAGCTAAGACACGCCCGTTTATTCAAAAATGCCGATGGCGTATATGAGCATATGAAAAAACACGCCGAAATATTAAAACCTCGCTTTGAAGCCGTATTATCAGCATTAACAGGGCTTGACGAAAAGGGAATCGGGGCTTGGTTTGCACCAAAAGGCGGCTATTTCGTGTCATTTGATGCAATGCCAGGGACTGCCACAAAGATAGTTAAACTATGTGCCGAAGCGGGAGTAATAACCACACCAGCAGGGGCTGCATTCCCCTATGGCAACGACCCCTTGGATCGAAATATCCGTATAGCACCTACATTTCCCTCATCGGAGCAATTAAAACAGGCAATGGAGCTATTCTGTGTTGCCGTAGAGCTTGTTTCTGTACAGAAACTACTGGAAAACTGATGAAGACCACTGTGGAAGCGGTAGATTTATCCAACCGCAGGGGGGCAATCGTTCATTTATTACCGCAAGTATACTCGCTCCTACAAAGGAATGGCTATAATCCGCCGCATATGATAATGTGGAATCAAGAGATGAAAAAGGCTGTCGTTGATATAGACAGAAGATGGGTTTTTGTGCTTCAAAATGCACGATACATACAGGGCATGATGTTCTACAGACTTTGCAAAGAGGATAAACAAGCGGTATATATAGATGTTTTGTACGGCAATCAGGGGGCTGTGATAGAACTATTATTGACCAAATTCCACAGGAGCGATGCACTAAAATCCCGTACGAATTTCTACATAAGCCGCAATCTAAAACGCGAATCGGCAGAAGAATTATTGGAAAGTGTCGGTTTACAAGACGAGAGCGTATTCGATGCTGCAGGCTATCAATCAGTTGGTGATTTGCAGAGTGCTATTTTGGTGCTTAGAGCCAGATATTTGACCCAATAAAGAGGCAATCGGTTGCAACAAGGCTCGTCAGTCCATAAAAAATCGACAAATTTTCGTCATGTCGATTAAAATTCGACAAATAACGCTAAAATCCCGTCGTAACTCCCAGCGAAAAATATTTTTTATTTTTTACGAAAATAGCTTGTATTAAATATTTTTACGTGGTATACTTATATTATTCTGAAGCGAGGATGATGAGGTATGGTTATGACAAAAGTGGATAAAAAACGACAAAAACGTAATTTTAGGCATCTTGCCGTTGTGCCGTTGGCACTGGTTATGGTTCTTGCGGTGTACACGAATCTATTTGGGTTTGCGGGCGTTGTGCTGGCGAGCATATTCACGGGTTTGATAGGGGTTGGGGCTTTGATTTTACCCTTTATGCTCGTGGCGATAGCCTTGTACAATTTTTTTGCGAGCGAACCCATCGAGGCGACCGTAATTGCTTGGGCGATCTCTGTGCTTTGGCTGGTTATGGCATTCGTACACGTGCTAAATGCTGTCCCGCAACCTAATTTGGAGCTGTTTGACTATATACAATTTCTGTATATAGAGGGAGCTACTTCAAACGGCGGGCTTTGGGGCGGTTTGCTGGGGGGGCTTCTGCAAAGATTTTTGGGTACTTTAGTTGCTCAGATACTGCTAGTTATCGCCCTTATAATCGCTGCCTTTGCCACTCTCCATAGGGCTGGAATTTTCGAAAAACTTGTTTTAGGCTTTTTTGAACATTTTGGCAACGAGGTGGATGATGCCGATGTCTCCGATGAGCAGATTAAACGGCTAAAAAAGGAGTTCCTGGACGAATCTGTGGGGAATTTTGATCAGGAGGCTGAAAAAGAATTCCGGAAGGAGTCGAAAAAGGCGGCTAAAAAAGCAGCTAAGAGCAGGAAATCCAAAAATAAAATTTTGCAAGATGCAAAGCCAAACAGCGGATATTTTAATCTTGGCGACACGGGAACAAATCCCGAAATTTCCCTATCCAAGACAGAGAGAGAATATTTCGATTCCGCCGAAACAGATGCCAAAAGAGAGGCACAATCGAAAAAAGGGTATTTTGATCTTGAAAACACGGGGTCGGAGGCTATAAAAGCGGAAAAAAGCTCAAAAAATCCCAATGTTTTGGATATATCCGAAGCCATTAAAAAACGTGATAACAAGGTGCTTTTGTTCGGCGAAGATGTTGGACGCAAATTTGCAAACAGCAAGAACAAAATTTTGCCGTTTATAAACCCCAACAAGGATGTTTTAGATGCCGAAGAGGAAGATACGTCTGCATTGAATCAACAAGTGGGAGAAACGGCGGAGTTCAAGGGTACAAAGCGTTTCGCCATCCGTAGAAAGTCAAGGTTGCAAGCGAATAATTTCCCGCCAATCGACCTATTAAACAAAGCACCGTCAAATATGGCGACGGAGTTGCCTAGCAAGATTCGCAAATATTCCCGAGATTTGGAGGCGACTCTGCTGAGTTACGACATACAGGCAAAGGTCATGGAAGTAAATTTGGGGGCAATGGTCAATCGATACTCTCTGGTGATTTCGGACGGCAATCTGGATAATTTGGCGGATTTACGGTTTTCTTCGGGGACACGGGTCGAGATGCGGCCTGACAGCTCTTATTTTGCAATAGAAGTCCCCAACAGAGAGCCGCAAACGGTATTTTTACGGGATATTTTGGAGAGCAAGGCATTTAATAGTGTAAACTCCTCACTAACCCTTGCAATGGGCAAAGATGTTAAAAACAACATAATCGTGGCAGATTTGATGCGTATGCCGCATTTACTCATGGCAGGAGCTGCAAATTCTGGCAAAACCGTTCTAATCAACTCTATAATTGCCAGTATTCTGTACAAATCTACCAACGATCAGGTTAAGTTTTTGTTAATCGACCCCAAACTGGTGGAGATGAACGTATACAACGGGCTTCCTCACCTACTTTCGCCCATAATTTCCGACCCGAAAAAGGCAATTTCAGCCTTACAGGACATTGTTTCAAAGCTAAAGAAACGGGCAAATTTGAACACTTACAAAATCGTCATAATAATAAACGAGCTTTCGTCCCTTTTGATGGAGAACGAAACCGAGGTAGAAGAATTAATCGCCACGATAGCCACACATGGTCGTGCGGCGGGCGTACACATGGTATTAGCGACCGAGCGTCCCGAGCAGCTGACTTCTTACATTCTTGACAGTATTCCTTCAAAATTGGCATTAACTCTTTCCTACATTGAAGATTCCGAGGCATTAATTGGCGTTCCAGATGCTGAAAAACTTCTAGGCAAGGGCGACACACTTTTCCTACCAAGGGGGCAAGATTTACCACTACGTTTACAGATCAGTTTCGTTTCCAACACAGAAATCGAAAGTTTAACAAAATTCTTCAAATCAAAACCCGAAAAAATAAAAATTTTCGGCTAAGTTCAAAAGAAAGACCGTGGGGCTCTGGTGCTACTCGCAACGCCTAAACGGTGTCCACTGGACACCAGGCACCCCCACACCCCGCAAGGGGGCTAGCCCCCTTGACCCCCGACTTTCGTTTTACTTGGGTCTTGATGGGGCTATAATGGTTACAAATTTGTAGCAGTTGGGGGATTCCTATGGTACAATGTTTTTGATGAGGCTATAATGGCTACAAATTTGTAACGGTTGGGGATTCCCATGGTAACAATAAAAAGCGAACATTGGGGTCAAGGGGCACGCCCCTTGCGGGGTCTGGGGCAGAGCCCCAGGGTTTTAAGGTTTTAAAGAAAGAGAGGTAGAAAATGATATTAGATGGGAAATTGCAAGCTGCTCGTGTTAAAGCTTCGATTCGGGAAAGAGTTGATGCGAATACGTCGGCTGGTAAAAGTGTGCCGAAAATGGTTGTGGTTCAGGTGGGGCTGGATCCAGCATCAACGGTCTATGTTAATCAGAAAGAAAAAGCCTGTGCCGAAGTGGGCATGGACTTTGAGAAAGTGGCGCTGCCCGCAGATATTTCGCATGACGATATGCTGGCGAAACTCGCGGAGTTAAATAACGACCCTAAAATACACGGGTTTATCGTGCAGCAACCGATGCCGCCGCATTTAGATCCCGATGAAATTCTGGCGTTTGTCGCTCCGCATAAAGATGTGGACTGTCTGCACCCGAATAATGTTGGGCTAGTAACCGAGGGTCGCGGCATTTTGCTGCCTTGTACCCCTGCGGGTGTTATTCGGTTGCTTGAGGCTTATGATATTCCGTTAAAGGGTAAAAAAGCGGTAGTTGTGGGGCGGAGTCGCATTGTTGGTAAACCTATGGGGCTTATGCTACTCGAAAAAGATGCGACCGTTACCATCTGTCATAGATACACAGAAAATTTGGCGGAATACACAAAACAAGCGGATATTTTGGCGGTTGCTGTGGGTATTCCCAAATTGATAACAGCAGACATGGTAAAACCTGGCTGCACGATTATCGACATTGGCATAAATCGATTGGAGAAAAAGGACGAAAAAGGCCGTAAACTGTGCGGAGATGTGGATTTTGATGCCTGTGTGGAAAAGGCGGAATATATCACGCCCGTGCCTGGCGGGGTAGGTCCGATGACGGTTGCCGTTCTTATGGAAAATACATTGAAAGCGTGGGAAATGGCACAGTGAAAATCTACTTGCTATCACTCGGCTGCGACAAAAATTTAGCCGATAGCGAGGCTATGCTTGGATTGCTACACAATCATAACCATGAAATAGCCACAGGTCCCGACGTTGCCGATATTATCATCGTGAACACCTGTGGCTTTATCCAAGCCGCCGTCGAAGAGGGGATTGCAGCTCTGCTAGAAATGGCGAAATTTAAGGCGGACGGAGCTTGTCGCTTGCTAATCGCCACGGGTTGCATGGCGGAACGCTACCGCAACCAAATGAGAACAGAAATTCCCGAATTGGACGCTATTTTAGGAACGAACGAACTCCACAAAATCGTTGAATTAATCGAGCCGACAAAGATTGGCGAAATAACGGAAGAAGAAATGTACGAAAACCGCTACAGCACCATGCCCATGCACGTTGTGTATGTGAAAATTTCCGACGGTTGCGATAACCACTGCACTTATTGTACAATCCCCTCCATAAAAGGTGCGTATCGGGACAGGGATTTTGATTCCATATTAAGAGAATGTCAAAAATTAGCTAAAAACGGTGCAAGAGAGATTGTTGTCGTAGCTCAGGATACCACTCTCTACGGCACGGAAAAATACGGCAAAAAACGCTTGCATGAGCTTTTGCGAGAAATAGCTAAAATCGAGGAGATAACATGGGTGCGGCTACTATATGCGTACCCTGAACATATTTATTCCGAATTAATAACGGAAATCGCAAAAAACGCAAAAATCTGCTCCTATATTGATATGCCTATACAGCACAGCCACACTGGCGTAATTGCCCGTATGGCAAGGAAAAACACAGATTTGAGACCACTAATAGCGACATTAAAATCGTATGAAATAGCGATACGCACCACGCTAATTGTAGGTTTTCCAGGGGAAACGGAGGAAGAATTTGCCCATTTATTGGACTTTGTGAATGAGATGAAATTTTGGCATATGGGCGTTTTCATGTATTCGAAAGAGGACGGCACGGTGGCAGCCGATTTATCGAATCAGGTGCGAGCAAGCGAAAAGAAATCCCGCTACAGCCGCCTGACCGCCCTGCAGACAGGGATTGTGCAAACGAACACAAAAAAATTAATCGGAAAAACTATACAAGTCATGGTAGATGGTAGTATAATAGAGGGGAACGGAAAATACACAGGTCGCACAGAGTGGGATGCATACGAAATCGATGGAGCAGTCCACTTTACTGCCCCGTACGACTTACTAAGCGGCGACACCGTGCAAGTGCGAATAACCGCCACCAACGGTTGTGATATTTACGGGGTTTTAGTGAATGATTGACGATTCCCGAGCGAGAAAATGCGAACAACGTAGACAATGCAAGCAAACGCAAGCAAACGGGCGGATAATATCCGCCCCTACGTTAAAAATTGCAAACTTTTAGTAAACAGCGAAAAAAACGAGCAGGTCAAGGGACGAAACAGTCCCGTGAACTGTTGAGATGCTCCTTGTGGGGGTCTGAGGGCTAGCCCTCAGCGGGGTGTTGCTCCGCAAACGCCTAAACGGTGTTCACAGGACACCAGATGCGAAGCAGAGCCCCACGGTTTTGAGGTTTGATATGAGAATAAATACGCCTAATGTTTTGGTGCTTTTGAGAGTGGCAGTTATACCAGTTTACTTGTTTTTGTATCTGAATGAGGATATTGTGAGGTTGGTGCCGCTCGTAATTTTTTTGGTTGCCTCGATTTCAGATTTTTTTGATGGATACTTGGCAAGAAAATGGAATATGGTAAGTAATTTCGGTAAATTGATGGATCCGCTGGCGGATAAAATGCTCGTTTCGGCGGCACTTGTGGCACTGGCGTATACGCAGAATTTGGATGCGTGGATTGTGGTTGTTTTTATCTGTCGGGAATTTTGGGTAACATCTTTACGAATGTTGGCTTTGGAGCAAAGAAGAGAAGTCAAAGGTGCATCGATTTGGGGCAAAATAAAAACGACATTGCAGATGACCATGATTTCTGTGCTGATTTCTGGCATTTTCACGGATTCGCTGCTCGAACTAGTGCTTATTTATCTATCGGTGGCAGCCGCCATATTTTCGGCGGTGCAATATACAAGAGATTATAAGGATGTGCTTATTGAATTATGACGGCTGAAATTATTGCGGTGGGAACAGAACTTTTGTTGGGGGACACGGTAAACACAAATGCCTCCTTTTTGGGGCAGGAACTGGCAAAATTGGGCGTGTCCGTTTTTATGCACACAACGGTGGGCGACAATGCGGAACGGCTAAAAAAGGCATACGGCGAGGCATTTGAACGGGGTGCGGATTTAGTCATTGCCACGGGCGGGCTAGGCCCCACGGAAGATGACATAACCAAGGAAGTAGCAGCGGATTTTCTTGGCATACCGCTGGTTTTGCATGAGGAAAGCTGGGAACTGATTCAGGATTTGTTTGCAAAATTTCGCCCTGGGATTGCGATAACGGAGAACAATCGCAAACAGGCACTTTTGCCCGAACCAAAAGACGGCGTTATTTTGAAGAATGACAACGGAACAGCACCTGGAGCATTATTTGAGCGAGACGGGAAGAGGATTGTTGTATTGCCAGGTCCGCCGAGCGAGTTGAGACCCATGTTTCTAAAGGAAGTTATGCCGATTTTGCAAAAATTGTCGGATAGGGTACTTGTATCAAAGGTGCTGAAAGTAGCGGGTATCGGGGAAAGTTTACTTGAAGAGCGGATAAAGCATATTATCGATGCACAGACGAATCCGACTATTGCACCATATGCAAAAGTTTCGGAGGTGCATTTGCGGTTGACGGCGGAAGCAGGAACGCAAACGGAGGCAGCGGGCTTGATTGAACCTGTAGCGGAGCGGTTACGGGAAATAATCGGCACGGGGATTTTTGGAGAAGATGATGAAACACTGGAAAGTGCGGTTGCGGCGGCACTTGAAGCAAAGGGGTTTGATTTGGTGTGTGCGGAATCCTGCACGGGCGGGATGCTTGTATCGAGGTTGATAGATCATGCGGGCATTTCAGCGGTGCTAAGGGAGGGGATTGTCGCATATTCAAACGAGTCGAAAGTGGCACGGTTGGGCGTGGATGCGGGTTTGATACAGAAATTTGGTGCGGTAAGCCCTGAAGTGGCGACGGCTATGGCGATTGGTGCGGCGCGGATTAGCCCGAAGACGGTGGGGATTTCAACAACGGGCATAGCGGGTCCAGGCGGCGGCACGGCGGACAAGCCTGTAGGGCTAGTTTACATCGGTTTAGCGATTCCCAACAGAGAGGTTGAGGTCAAAAAGCTAATAATTACTGGGAATCGGGCCAAGGTTCGGGTAAGAACCACTGTTGAGGCACTCAATTTTTTACGTTTGCGATTAATAGAGAAATAAGACCGTGGGGCTCTGCCCTGCGTCTGGTGTCCAGTGGACACCGTTTAGACGTTTACGGAGCAACGCCCCGCAAGGAGCGACCCGCATTTTTTGTTTTAACGCTGTAATTTGGAAAACTTGAGGAGAGGTATGGAGATAATGGAGAACATAATGTCATACAAAACGGTTGATTTGGACGATGCTAATTCGGCGTTGCTCATTCTCAATCAATCAAAATTACCGAACGAGATAGAGGTGCTATCCCTTACCGAACAGGAGGAAATCCACAAGGCAATCTATTTGCTCCAAGTGCGTGGAGCACCTGCTATCGGCGTTGCGGCGGCCATCGGCGTTTATCTAGCAGCCAAAAGGATAGAGGACGATAGTTATAGCGTATTTTACGAAAAATTCAAGGCTGCGAAAAATTATTTGGCATCTGCAAGACCAACCGCTGTAAATCTGTTTTGGGCGTTGGATCGCATGGAAACTGTTGTAAAAAATTACCCCAATCTGCCTGTGAGCAAGATTAGGGATTTACTGCATAAGGAAGCCATAAAGATACGAGAAGAGGATATTTGGGTCTGCCGAACCATCGGAGAATATGGGCTTTCTCTTATAAAGGACGGGGACGGGATATTAACTCACTGCAATGCGGGGCAGCTTGCCACTGCTAAATATGGAACTGCCTTGGCTCCAATCCATGTCGGACGGGAAAAAGGCTATAATTTCAAATTATTTGTAGATGAAACACGCCCCTTATTGCAAGGAGCACGCCTTACCGCTTTTGAACTATATGAAAACGGCGTGGATACCACGCTAATATGTGATAATATGGCATCACAAGTTATGAAAAATGGCTGGATAGATGCTGTTTTTGTGGGTTGCGACAGGGTGGCTGCCAATGGTGATGTCTGCAATAAGATTGGCACTTCGGGTGTGGCGATTATGGCTAAACACTACAACATACCCTTCTACGTATGCGCCCCAACTTCCACCATCGATATGAACACAGAAATCGGCACAAAAATCCACATAGAGGAACGCCCGCCCGAAGAGATTAGTGAAATGTGGTACAAAGAACCCATGTCTCCTAAAGGAGTAAAAATTTATAACCCTGCCTTTGACATTACAGAAAACAATCTAATAACCGCCATCATAACAGAATACGGCATAGTACAGCCGCCCTACGAAGAAATCCTAAAAAACCTGTTCAAAAATCACAAGACTTAAAAAAACGAGCGGACTAGCGATTGCGGGCGGATAGAATCAATGTCATTAACTTTAACGATTTATAGGGACGGGCGAACGGAGTTCGCCCCCACAACATCACCCG
>WRKH01000312.1 GCA_009778175.1 Turicibacter sp. | reverse complement strand
GAGAAAAATCCAAAAAAGTGCAGTCCAGGGCACGCCCTGGCGGGGTGTGGGGCAGAGCCCCACGGTTTTATGCACTATTTCTGCCTCTTCGGTCTGATAACTATCTGCGAATCCAAAATCACATCATGAACCCCAGGCCGCCCAATAAACACAGGCAACGTAACCAAATTAGCCGATAACGTCTTCAACAAAAAATCCCGCACGAACATCTGGTAATAATCCAAATTCTCGCCCTCGCTGTTGACCACCTTTATAAATAACATCATCTTCCCTATGGTCGTGCTCTCCAACCAAAATAGCGATTGTAATCCTATCGGAACCAAAATTATTATACATACCATGCTTAGCGTAAGTAATAAAAACGGCTCCTCAAACATATCCGCCACCTGCCCGGCAAGATAGGCTCCAATCGCAACAGAGCCTATCAAGACGAACAAGTCTATTATATTTGCGGCAATTCTCCGAATTAACATTATTCCTTAGAACCTGTCGAGGCGATCCCTTCGATAAAGAACCGCTGGGCGGCAAAGAATAACGTAATCGCTGGAATAAGCGCAATTACCGACATGGCGAACACTTCGCCCCAGTTAATTCCGCCCTCTCCTGACATATCTGATGCCTGCCGCAACGCCTGCTGTAATACCCATTGATTGGAATCCCGAATGTAAATGAGTGGCCCTAAAAAGTCGTTCATTCCCCACATGAAAGTCAGCAAAGCTACCGTGATAACCGCTGGCATCATAACTGGTATGAGAATCCTGATAAGAATCTGAAACGAGCCGCAACCGTCAATCGTGGCGGCTTCGTCCAAATCGCGCGGTATCGTCCGTATGAATTGTATCAACATAAAGACAAAGAACGACCCAACCGCAAACGAATTATCCAGCCACAATGGCAAAAATGTGCCGAACATTCCCAAATCCCTGTACAAAATGAACATTGGTATACGGAAAATAACGTCTGGCATAAGCAACGTCGCAATAACCAAAATAAATACCAATTTTTTCCCAAAGAAACGGAAACGTGCAATCGCATAAGCCGCCAATACACAGGAAATTACCTGCCCTATAACACGTGGAATCAAAAACCTCAACGTATTCAAAAAGTAAAATCCCAAATTATTCGCAAGCCGAGTGTTCCAGCCGTCAACGATATTCTGCCAGCCGCTAACAGGGTTTTGCGGAATTAGCCCAGCCGAGGTAAAAATCTCGTGATTCGACCGCCAAATGCCCGTTACCAGCCATAATAGCGGATACAACATGACAACCGCTACCAAAAATAGCACCAAGTACCTGCTAATATTCAAAATCTGCGTTCTTCTTTCAGCAAAAATATTCACAATTAACCCTCCTAATCGTTATAGAACACCCATCTATCGGAAAATTTAATCAAAATTCCGGTAAACGCCATGATGATAATGAACATAATCCACGATGCCGCGCCCGCAATACCAAAGTTATTCATAACAAAGGCTCGGTCGTAGATAAACAGGTTCAGCAAGAGTGTCGCATTTACAGGTCCACCAGGTCCGGGCGGCACCAAGAACGGTGCATTAAATTCCTGGAACGAGGCGACCAGCAAATTGATAATATTAAACAAAATAGTCGGCGTAATAATGGGGATTGTAATGGTCAAAAACTGCCGAAATTTCTTAGCACCGTCAATCGAGGCTGCCTCATACAGCGAGGCAGGCACATTCTGCAACGCCGACAAGAATATCAACATAACCGACCCAAACTGCCAAGCACGCAAGAGCGACATAACAATCAACGCCGTTCCGCTAGTAACCAGCCAGCCCACAGGCTCGATGCCGAAAATCCCAATAAACGAGTTAATCAGCCCTTGATTACCAAAAACGGCTCGCCACAAGAGTGCCACGGACACGCTACCGCCCAAAATCGACGGAATATAAAACGCTGTCCTAAAAAATCCGATGCCTTTAACCTTAAAATTCAAAACAAACGCCACAAACAACGCCACCACCAAAACCAGCGGCACAGTCAGAGCCACATATCTAAACGTAACCATAAGCGAATGTCTAAACAGATTACCGTGCATGGTAGTTTGGAACAAAATCTCCTGGAAATTAGCCAGCCCAACAAATTCCTCAGGCCGTCCAATCCTTTGATTTATCATACTAATTCTAAACGCATTAAAAAACGGATACGCTCTAAAAACCAGCACTCCAATAAACCAAGGCAACAGGTACAAATAGGCATCGCTCCACTTAAACCGACTAACTTTCGCCTTTATAGCCGCATCACGATTCTCATCAATCGCAACACCAACACTATGTCCCTCAACTCTACTAGTTTGACTACTCAATTCTACCCCTCCTTAGGACCCTGGGGCTCTGCCCCAGACCCCGCTGGGGGCGCGCCCCCAGACCCGCTCGTTCGTTATTTTTTATTATTTGGTTTTGCCCAATCATTTCAAATTTTATTGCCGTAGGGGCGGATATTATTCGCCAATAATCCACCACACACCCAACAAACACCAACAAATCGCAATTCAGCAAATGGAAATCCACGAGCCACAAAAAACGAACGTTGGGGTCAAGGGGCTAGCCCCTTGCGGGGTGTGGGGCAGAGCCCCACGGTTTTAATCTTTGAAGGAGCCGACCGTGAGGGTCGGCTCCTTTGGGTAGTGCTAGTTTACGAGAGAGTCGATGACGGCTTGAATGTTGTCGTAAACGAATTGGGCTGCCTCGGCGACAGTTACGTAGCCGAAATGGAGAGCCTCTAATTGGCTTTCGTATACTTCACGTACTTCTGGGAATTCGAAAACTGGGGACATTGTTGTACGTACAGCATTTGCGTGAATGTTGTTAGCATCGAGTGCAGCTCCGCCGATGAGACCTTGATCTACAAGATCCATGAAGATGGACAGAGCAACATTGTTCGATGGAACACCACGGTCAGTTCCCATAATCTCAACACTGCGTGGGTCAGTAAGCATGAAGTCAAGGAAAGTTGCAGCTATGTCTTGATGTTGGGAATTGCGGGAGATTGCGAACGCCATTGATGGGCGTGCCATAACGCCTGAAAGCAATGCACCGTCCATGGTGAAGTGATCACGTACTTCGATAACGTCTTCGCCATGTTCAAGGTTGTTGATCCAGTTGTTGATGGAAGAATCCCATTCGCTAACGCCACCATAATGTCCTGCAATCCATAAAGGATTAACGGAGTTGATGGAGTCAGAGTCGAATCCGCCCGGAGGCATTACGCCGTTGTCGATGAAGTCTTGGATAAGTTGGAAACCAGCTGTTAATTCTTCTAACGAATAGTTGAATTGGTTGTTTGCGTCAACAAATTGACGGCCGGTGTATTGCTCCAACCATGAGAATACCAAGTACGCTTGCGAAGCATTGCCCAAAGGCGAAAGTGCGAAGAAGTCTGGGCCAAGCTCTGCTTGGATTATACGTCCAGCTTCCATAAGGTCGTCCCATGTGTTGATGTCTTGAATGTTCAGACCAGCAGCTCCGTAAATGTCGCTACGCATAAATGGTACACGTGCGGTAATGCCTGTTGGTACAGCTTGTACGATGCCGTTGGAACGCACGATGTCGATGTCGGCTGGATACCAGTTGTTGAGGTTGAGGTAGTTTGTTAAGGTTTCCAAGTCGGCAAACGTGTCGCCCATTGGGGAGTACAGCTCTATCCAGTTGAAGTTGATTTGAATCAAATCAGCTTCTGTGCCAGCCATAAGGTCGGTTGCCAAAACTTCTTGGTAGCCTGTGAATGGTTGGTACACTGTCTCGATGGTTACGCCTGGATTTTCTTCCATGAATAACTCAACGATTCTGTTGGTCGCATCATGACGACCTTGGTCGCCCCACCATGTAAATACGATGTGGCCTTCTAATCCGCCAGCAGCTGTGTCGCCAGCAGGGTCTGTTGTGGCTGGTGTTGTTGCTTGTTGTCCACCAGCAGGTGCGGGATCCGCAGCAGGTGCGGTATCAGCAGCCGTTCCACAAGCTGCAAACACAAATACCGCTACCAGTAGCATTGCCATCAATGCCATTAATTTTGTTCTCTTCATTCTCTTTCTCCTTTTCTTTGACATCGCGGAGACCACTCTTGGCAATTTTAAGTGTCCGTCCGCGTGTTTTTGACATCGCGGAGACCGTTATTGGCAATTTCAAACGTCCGTCCGCGAGCCCCCTATACAAGCAATCTGGTAATCGTTTTCCCAAGGTTTGATAATGCTAAACCGTTGGGGCGATTCCGATTGATTGTATTTGCCTATTTTTCCCAATGCTTGCCGTTACTTGAAACTTACACAAACTTAATCAAAACTAATCAAATCTGCTGTTCAATTCCTGCTTCAAAGAGGAGGTAATCCAAGAACTCTCCACAGGCTGACACCGTGTAACTCACGGCGGTGTAGCATTTACTTCCCTACCAAACGCCCTCCGCCCTCCGCCCTTTTGGGTCAATTTTTTATTCTCTAACTCGCATTGTATGCCGAGTTCGATACCATTTAATTTTACCACATTACCAACCTATTTGCAATACGCAAAAATTTGTTCGGAAACATGGCGGCAACTCATAAATTTGGCGACAATATTACCGTAGGGGCGGATATTATCCGCCCGTTGCGGCTTGCGGGCGGATAATATCCGCCCCTACAAAACACCAAAAATTTGAAAATATGAGTTGTTTTGGTAGTCATTTTTGAAATTTTTCCAATTTCTAATTCACCAACGAATCAATCACAGCCTGAATATTATCGTAAACAAATTGTGCCGCTTCCGCAACCGTTATATATCCGTGGTGCAAAGCCTCCAACTGGCTCTCATACACTTCTCGCACCTCTGGAAATTCATAAACCGAACTCATTGTCGTGCGTGCCACGTTCGCATGAATCGCATTCGCATCCAACGCCGCACCGCTTATCGCCCCTGAATCCACCAAATCCATGAAAATCGACAACGCTACATTGTTGGACGGTACGCCACGGTCAGTTCCCATTATCTCAACCGCACGAGCGTCCGTCAGCATGAAATTCAAGAAACTCGCCGCAACGTCCTGATGTTGGGAATTGCGAGAAACCGCAAACGCCATCGACGGCCGTGCCATCACGCCTGACAGCAATGCGCCGTCCATCGTGAAATTGTTGCGTACCTCTATCACGTACTCGCCGCCTTCGAGGTTGTTTATCCAGTTGTTTATCGAAGAATCCCACTCGAACACGCCGCCGTAATGCCCTGCTATCCACAGCGGATTAACGGAATTATGCGGATCGGAATCGAAATCGCCAGTCGGCATTACGCCATTGTCGATAAAATCCTGAATTAACTGGAATCCAGCGGTCAATTCCTCCAAGGAATAGTTGAACTGGTTGTTTGCGTCAACGAATTGGCGGCCCGTATACTGTTCCAGCCACGAGAATACCAAGTACGCTTGCGAAGCGTTGCCCAAAGACGACATTGCGAAGAAATCAGAGCCCAGCTCCGCCTGAATGGTACGCCCAGCAGCCATGAGATCGTCCCATGTGTTAACGTCCTGTACGTTCAAGCCAGCCGCCTCGAAAATATCACGCCGCATAAACGGCACACGTGCGGTAATCCCAGTGGGAACGGCTTGTACAATGCCGTTGGCTCGCACCATGTCAATATCGCCAGCATCCCAGTTGCCCAAGTCGAGGTAAGCCGACAGGCTCTCCAAATCGGCAAAAGTCGTGCCGAGCGGCGAATACAGCTCAATCCAGTTAAAATTGATTTGCATTAAATCCGCCTCCGTCCCAGCCATGAGGTCGGTCGCCAGCACTTCCTGAAAACCTGTGAAAGGCTGATAAACCGTGTGAATACTCACGCCAGGGTTTTCGTCCATAAACATCTGAACGATTGCATTTGTCGCATCGTGGCGGCCTTGATCGCCCCACCATGTGAAAGTGATACTGCCCTCCAAGCCGCCAGTTGGTTCGGTGGTGGCTGGCTCGGTTGTGGTGGGTGCTTGTTGCTGCGGCGTTGTGCCAGGTGCCGCTGGTGTCGTGTCGGCTGCCGTACCGCAAGCCGCAAAGACGAGCACTGCTACCAATAATAGGCAGGTAATCCATTTTGTTCTTTTCATAATTCTTTCCTCCTTTTTGGTTATCTTTTTTTGCATTGTTGCTTAGGCTGGTTGTAGTTGGGGGGATGTTGTTGTCATTTCCGCCGATTCCAAAATTTCAATACTGGCAATATTTTCAGCGGAAAAACCTATTGTGTAGCCGATTTCGCCGTCTGGCGTAATACCGATATTTTCAACTCCGTCAGGGTCGTCCAATGCGGAAGTATATTCCTCCACAATCCCTGTAAAGACGTTGCCTTCGTTGCTTTGCAGTTTTACGTGTTTGAATTTGCAGTTGTATAGATTCATTCAGTCGCCTTTCCGTCAAGCTAGTTGTAATTGGCGGTTTTCTACTGCCGTTTCCGCCGTCTCAAGAATTTCAATGCTTGCAATTTCGTGTTCGTACAAACTTAGCAAAACGCCATCCTCCCAATCGGACAAATTGTATGGAACGAGTGCTATATTTGCTAATCCGTCTGGGTCGTCTAACTCGTGGGTGTAATACTTTACACGACCAACGAAAATATCGCCGTCAATGTCTACTATTTTTACGTCTTTGAACTCGAAATTTTCTAGGTTAATCATTTTATTCTCCTTTCGCTGGGACAATATGTGTGCCAGTTTTGCTGTAATGTATCGTGATATTACTCGTCAGCGTTTGCATACCTGCCAAATTCAAATGCACACCTACAATTTTACCTACTGCTATATGTTCTTTCTTATCCCATTCGCCTTTTTTGGTGGTTCGGCACTCGCCTGTGCCGTGGTATTTATCCACTAATTCCTGCGGATCCACGCCGTCCAACAGATAACTCCGCCCCGCAACATACAGCGGATGCCCTAAAATATGCCGCCCCTGTTTCTCGGGATTTATTATCTTGTTCGTCTCGGCGGATTTTATTAGTTTGCGTATTTCGGTATCTATGGTCATTGCTCCTTTTTAGGCTAGTTGTAGTTGGCGGCTTTCCGCTACTACTTCCGCCGACTCCAAAACCTCTATCGAAACGATGTCTTTTTCGTACAATTCTAGCAAACTATCGCTGTCCCAGTTTGGCAAGTTGTACGGAACAAGTGCTATATTTGCCAATCCATCGGGGTCGTCCAGAGCCTTTGTATAATATTCTATATGTCCCACGAAAACATCGCCGTCAATATCTACTATTTTTACGTCCTTGAATTTGAAGTTATTTAGGTTAATCATTTTTGTCTCCCAATTTAGGCTGGTTGGAGTTGGCGGTTTTCTGTTGCTAATTCCAGCGTTTCTAAAACCTCTATGGCTGAAATATCCGTCTCGGCAAAACTAACCGTGCGACCTGTCGTGCCGTTTGGGATTATTGATATTGTCTCAATGCCGTTTGGGTCGTCTAATTCAGATGTGTACATATCCACAAACCCAACCCATACCTTAAAATTAACGTCTGTTATCCTTACTTGTTTATCTTCATATTCGTATAACTCAAATTCCACTACTAATCTCTCCTTTTTACAGGCACAATGTGTGTACCAGTTTTGCTGTAATGGATTGCTATTCGGTTGGTAATTATTTCCTTGCCTGTTTTTGGGTTAATGTAAACGCCAATGTCCTTGCCTACCGACATATATTCTTTTTTTGTCCAATTTCCGTTGCAATCGTCATTAGTATCGCCTGTGCCGTGATATTTGTCCACCAATTCCTGTGGATTCACGCCGTCGAACAGGTAACTCCGCCCCTCGATGTAATTCGGATGCCCTAAAATATGGCGTTCTTGCTTTTTAGGATCGATTTTTTTGTTTGTTGCGGCGGATTTTATTAGTGTGCTTATTGTGTCTATGGTAATCCGCTCCTTTGCTGGATTTTCGCTACCTCACATAGTCCCAACTCCCAAACCTAGTCAACTCAAACCCCTCGACCAAATTTTCAGAAAAACGGAATCCATGCCCACGCTCCCAAGATTCATGCAAGCTCGCATACGTCCAAAAAGTACGAATAATGACTATCTCGCTACCGTCCGCTCTCTGCAATTCAAGCACAACACAAATGTCCTCGTCCATACCATAAACAACGGTTCTTGCACCATTTTCATCACGAGACAGGTTTATCACACTATCAGGATTTTCAATATCTATAAAGCTAGACCGAGCGACAAAATCCCATTCCGCAGTCCGTTCCCATTCCTCAATCTCCGCCAAAGTCCCCATAAACAGCAATTCCACGTGCGTGGGCGGCACAAAGTCAAAATCAAATCTAAACTGCACACTGCCAGTAATGGCTTGCATGGGATGCTCTGTTGGCTCGATTCTCACGGAAAACAAATCTCGTTCCTGCAATTCGAGCGTATCCATAATCCGCACCACCTCAAATTCCTGTGCCAAATTATCGAAATCCAATCCCAAATCCATGCTATCAAAACGCTCTTTCGTCAAATGCCAATTCAACGTGATTATCTCGTTGCCGTCTTCTCGTTGTAATTCCAACGCAATGAAAAGGCTGTCGGACTTTATGGGCGGAAACACAAGCAAGTCAAGTTCGTCATTCTCAGTCGGTTCCCAAGGCCGCAACAACTGCTCGCCCTCGAAAGGTGGATTGACAACAACGCCAATCTCCGCCGCCCATTCGTCAATCGCCGCAAGCGTCCCCACAAACCGCACTTCTGCCGCTGTCGGCCGCACAAAATTGAAATCCACGAGCGACTGAATTTGGAACGCCGCATTAAGCCGTGCCATCTGCGACGGTAAGGAAATTACCGCAAAATGCAATACATCCAACATTTCAATATATTCGCTCAACCTATCAGTTTCCTCGGTATCGGTAGTCGAAGTCGAGTTGTTCAGCCAGGTAGCCGTATTCCTCTCCCATTCCGCCTCGTCCGCAACAGGCAAAGCCGCCACTTCCGCCGTGTTAGTGAAAACCACCACCGCAACCACAAAAACCGCCATTGTCGCCAACCAAATAATCTTTTTCATAATCTTCTCCATTTCGCAAGCCGTTAGGCTAGTTGCAGTTGTGGGGTTGTTTCCGCCACTTCCGCCGTCTCCAACACTTCTATCGAAACGATGTCTTTCTCGTAAAAACCAACCACATAGCCAACCGCACCGTCAGGCACAATGGCGATATTTGCCAATCCATCAGGGTCGTCCAGCGGTTGCGTGTAAACGTCCACGAAACCCACAAAAACCTTGCCGCTAGTCCCCAATATTCTCACTCGTTTTTTTCTATATTTATACAAATCAATCATGGCTATCTCCTTTCAGTAGGTACAACGTGTGTACCAGTCTTGCTGTAATGAATTGTGAATCTGTCAGTCAAAGTGGGGATTCCTGTGTGTTCGTCCAAATTTACTCCAATGTCCTTGCCCACCGACACATATTCTCTATTATTCCACTTGCCTTGCTCATTCCACCAAACATCACCTGTGCTGTGATACCTATCCACCAACTCCTGCGGATTCACGCCGTCCAACAGATAACTCCGCCCCGCAACATACAGCGGATGCCCCAAAATATGCCGCCCCTGTTTTTCGGGATTTATCGTCTTATCGACCTCGGCGGATTTTATTAACTTTCTGATTTCCGTCTCTATGTTGTCTGCTCCTTTTTTAAGCCATTCAAGCCAACTGCAACTGTGGGCTTATTTCCGCCACTTCCGTCGTCTCCAACACCTCTATCGAAACAATATCCTTTTCGTAAAACCCAACCACATAACCAGTCGTGCCGTCAGGCTTAACAGCAATGCTTTCCAATCCGTCAGGGTCGTCCAATTCATGCGTATAAACGTCCACAAAACCCACAAAAACCTTGCCGTTGGTCGCCACCACTCTAACACGCTTAAATTCATATTTATGTAATTCCATTACCATGGTCTCCTTTTTACTGGCACAACGTGCGTACCTGTCTTGCTGTAATGAATCGCTATTCTATCAGTCAAACTGGCGATTCCTGTGTCCTTGTCTATGGTTACTCCAATATCATGGCTCATCGACAGATACTCTCTGTTATTCCACTCGCCCTGCTGATTCCACCAAACATTGCCCGTGCCGTGATACCTATCCACCAACTCCTGCGGATTCACGCCGTCCAACAGATAACTCCGCCCTGCAACATACAGCGGATGCCCCAAAATATGCCGCCCCTGCTTTTCGGGATTTATCGTCTTATCAACCTCGGCGGATTTTATTAACTTTCTGATTTCCGTCTCTATGTTGTCTGCTCCTTTTCAGTCCGCCACTTCCGCCGTTTCGTAAATCTCAATACTAGCAATCTCGTTTTCGTAAATCCCCAACAACGCATTTTTATCCCAATCTGGAATATTGTGCGGTATCATGGTTATGCTGGGAATACCGTCAGGTTCGTCCAACGCAGAGGTGTAGAAATCCACAAAGCCAATAAATACATCGCCGTCCGTGTCTACTACTTTTACAATTTTGGACTCATATTCGTATAATTTCACTACAACGTAACCCCATCCTTAAAAATAGCAATCTCACGATACCCATTAACCTCGTTCTTGACCTCGCGCCCGCTGGCGACCTCGACAATCAACCGCAAAAACTCCGCATCCAACGCCGCCAAATCCTCTTTATCCGCATTAAAATCTATCCAATTCGCCTTGACGTGCGCCAAATTCCGATTACTAGCCACTTTCACGGTCGGCACCGGCCCGCCGAGCGGCGTTCCCCTGCCTGTCGTGAATAACACCATATGCGCACCCACCGCCGTCAAATTCGTAACCGCCACAATATCATTTCCAGGGCCGTCCAACAGCGACAATCCAGGCACTTTCACACGCTCGCCATACGCCAACACGTCAACTACCTTGCTCTCGCCGCCCTTTTGTGTGCAACCGAGCGACTTCTCCTCTAATGTAGTGATTCCGCCGTCTTTATTCCCAGGGGACGGATTCTCGTAAACCTCTTGGTTGTGCCGAATAAAATACCCCTTAAAATTATTTATCAAATTGACCGTTTTGTCAAATATTTTTTTGTCCACGCACCTGTCCATGAGGAGCGTCTCCGCACCGAACATTTCAGGCACTTCCGTCAGCAAGCAACTGCCGCCGCTCGCAATGATTTTGTCCGAAAGCCGCCCCACAAGCGGATTTGCCGTAATCCCTGACAACGCATCGCTGCCGCCGCATTTCAGCCCAATGACCAACTCGCCGAGCGGCACAGGCTCACGATTGAATCCGTTCGCAAAAGCCCGCAATTCTCGTACAATCGCCACGCCAGCCGCTATCTCGTCGTCCACGTCCTGCGAATTCAAAAATCGTACTCGCTCCTCGTCATAATCGCCCAAAACTCGCTTAAATTCCGCCAAATTATTGTTCTCGCAACCCAATCCAAGCACCAACACGCCGCCAGCGTTCGGATGGTTGACCAATCCACGCAAAATCGTCTGAGTAAATCCGTGATCCTCGCCCAACTGCGAACAGCCGTAAGGATGCGAAAACGTGAACGTTCCAGGTACTTCCGCCGCAATCCGCTCGGCAATCTTATTCACGCAACCGACCGTGTTGACAATCCAAACCTCGTTGCGAATACCGACAGAGCCGTCTTTCCGCCGAAATCCCATAAAAGTCAAGTCCGATTTTTCAACAGCCGAACCGCTAGAAATCGGCTTATATTCATAATCAAGCACGCCGCTCAAATTCGTCTTGATGTTATGCACGTGAATATGCTCGCCAGCGGCAATGTCCGCCACCGCTCGCCCAATCGGAAAGCCGTATTTTATCACGTTCTCGCCGCTTTTAATGTCAACCAGCGCCCTCTTATGCCCGAACGGAATTTCGCCAACGCCGCCCTCGTCCATGACAACCGCCACATTATCGCTTGCATTTATCCTAAAATCAGCCATTTTTAACCTCAATCTAATAGCGTTTTCAACGACTCGACAACGCCCACTTTCAAATATCCCTCGACTTTGCCCACAAAGCCGTCCACCGTATTCAAATCCAAGCCCCAATAATCCGTCCGTGCACAAATCTCCGCAACCGTCGGTTTTTTGCCAAAAAACTCCATAATCTCGGCATCGTCAGCCACTTTGTCGCCCCTGTAAAATTCCACGAGTGCCGCAAACGAGAATGTCAACACGTCAGGCAGGGCGTTCTTGCGTTTCTGATACTCCAAAATGGACGGCAACACGCGCGCACGGAATTTCGAGACCGAGTTCAACGCAATGCTCAACAACATATGCTTAATATAAGGGTTTGCGAACCTATCCTGCACGGAATCCGCAAACGAAACCAAGTCCGCATGGTCGAGGTCGAGCGTCGGGATAATTTCCTCATAAATGCCCTTTTTTAGGTACTTTGCAAAGAGCGGATCGCCGACCATTTCGCCGACCGTCTCCTTGCCAGCCAAATACGCCGCCAAAACGGACATCGTGTGCGCGCCGTTCAGAATCCGCACTTTGCGGGCTTTGTAAGGTGTAACGTCCTCCGTAACAATGGCGTTCACGCCGGCCTTCGCAAACGGCAATTTTGCGTTCAATTCCGCCGCCGCCCAACCGCTCGCCTCAATGGCGAAAAAGTTGAATGTTTCGGCGGTTACAAGCAATTTATCTTCATAATCAAGGTCGTTCGTGGCTGGATGCCCCGTAACAATCCTGTCTACAAGCGTATTGGTGAAATAATTCGACGAATCCACCCATTTGATAAAATCGGCGGAAAGCCCCCAATCTTCGGCATATTGCAACACGACTTCACGCAAGCGGTCGCCGCTGTTGTCAATCAGCTCGCATGGGATAAAAATCAGCCCACGGTCTTTATGCCCGTGAAAATGCTTAAAACGCTCGTGCAACATCAGCGTAACTTTGGCAGGAAAGCTGGACGGCGGCGTGTCGGTAATCCTGTCCGATGCCACAAACGTGATGCCCGCCTCGGTCGTATTCGAGACGACAAAACGGATGCTCGGCTTGGTCGCAACCGCCATAAAATCGGCAAAATCTCGATATGGGTCGATGCCGCGCGTAACGCTTGTAACAATCCGCTTTTTGATGACCTCGTGTCCGTCCTCCAAGCCACGCAAAAGCACCGTATACAAGCCGTCCTGCTCGTTGATAACATCAATCAAGCCCTTGTCGATGGGCTGTACCAGAACAATTCCGCCGTCGAATAGCTTGTGTTCGTTCAGCAAGTCGATAAAATAATCGACGAACGCGCGGAGGAAATTCCCCTCGCCAAACTGTAAAACACGCTCTTCTGGCAGATCGAAGCCGATATGGAAATCGGTTTCCAAATCCTGATAAAAAATCTGTTCTTTTTTGTTCAAAAATCCTCTATTCAGCTGTTCCATGTGGGAAACCTCACTTTTCTACTAATCAGAAATCAACTATTTGCGTGGGTTTTGCTAGGATGGATAATTATAATGTAGGAACGAGAAACGCCACGCCGCAGTCGCCATTTGCAACTTTGTAAAACTATTGTAACATTTCCCAAAATGCTTGTCAATACTTTTAGCAAAAAAATTTTGGGTGGGTGGGAATTTTTTTCGTCAAGTTGCACAATGATGTGATAGTTGGTGGGTTTTTGGGGTGTGAGTGGGTTTTTGGGGAATGGGTTGGAATGGGGTTTTGGGTTGAAATTCCGTGGTTGTTGGTTGGTTTGTTGGTTGTTTTGTTGCGAAGTTGATGTTTTTGGGGTTTTGATTGGTTGGGAGGGTTTTTTGGTGGTCTTGGCTGTAAAATTTCGGCGTATTTATGTTATGGTTGGATTTTTTGGTGGGTTGTTTTGGTGGATTTGTATATATTTGTGGTTGGGGATTGAGTTTTTTTGTGAGATTGACCAAGCAGTGCCTACACAAATTAACAATTAAAAAGCAACCACTGTAAAATAGAGCAAGTAAGAACAATTCCTATAAAATCAAATGTGATTTTGGCATAGAATGAAACCAGCTTGTGCAATTTGTTTTGTTTTTCACTTCTACTCTAGATTGGCGTTACAAAATTTTCTTGCATTAGCCCACATTATAAGATATAATTACCTTGGTTGTTAAACATGCCATTATTATAAAAAATTATAAAAAGGGGATTGTTATGAAAATTGCATACTGTCAGTTGAGTGCGTTACCTGCGTATAATGGGAAATATGGCACTTATTGTAAAGAACCCTGTATTGATACAGAAGGGGCTATTTTGGGTTCGATAAATGATAGAACTATCGAAAATATTTGCAAAAAAATCGAAACACAATACAATGAAATATTCATGAATAAACTGGATTCCATATTAACAGCACTTTCTAACAAAGATATAGAATTGCTCGTTTTTCCTGAATATTCTGTAAATGCGAGCAGTTTGCAACGTATTCATAATTTTGCAATATCGGAAAAATGTATTTGTGTAGCGGCATCGCATTCTGTTCAAGCAGACTATGATTCGATATATTCAAATATCAACATGATTATTGATATTGAAAAATCCATTTCAATGAGTTGTTGCCCTGTAATATTGCCAGATGGAAAAACCATTCCCGTTTTCAAAAAATATAAATCTAAATGGGAAAGCAATATGGAAGTGGAATCTGATGAATATGAACTTGGAGAAGATGTCAATTACATAATTTATGGCGATAAAAAAATGGCAATTTCCGTATGTATTGATGCGTTGCGTACTTCTATTAACCCTAATAAGTGCAACCTAGTAATTGCACCAGCAGCCTCGCCTTCAACTGGCGAATTTAAGAATAAATTTGCAAGTTATCTATCGCAAGATATACCTTCGATTTTTTGTAATGCGTTTGAATTCGGTGGTAGCACAGTATATTGCCATGCTCCAAAGGAGCATAATATCCCATATACAAATGCAAACTGCATTATTGAAACCGCAAAATTTGAAGAGGTTGTTGTAATTGCAGATGTTGAAATAGCTGACCATACTCTAAAACGCAAAACGGTTAATACTCGTGAATTGATCAAGATTAATGAAATTTTGCCTATTTTGCATAAAGATAATTTAGATCAAATTACCCTTAGAGACAATATTAAAAATTCAGCTAATAACAACGAACGTGAAAATTTGCGTTCATTGGTTGACAATTTTGCTAATACTGCAAAAGGGATTATTGCTGAACAAAAAAATTATTTATCACGCAATATAAATAGCAATTCTATAAAATTAGAGCGAATTGCAAATGAAGTAAATTACATTGAAATAAATGATTTTTCTCTTATGCAGTACCAAGCAAATTGGATTGAAAAATCATTGCGAATAATTAACGAAAAGCTCATTGAAGAAAAAATTAATCATCAAGAAGTTTCTCATATATTATCACGACTATATTCTGCTAACCGTGATTTGAATAGTAATATAAAAAACAAGATAGATTTGACGGTATTTGAAGATTCCAAAAAATCTTTATCGACGTTTGTCAATCGTGGTTCTGAAATTGCTCGTTTTAGAAAAGCAATACAAGCAAAACAAGCCACTATTTTTATACTTAACGGCTTTTCTGGCATTGGAAAGAGTGCTTTTGTTGATAAATTAAAAGAATTGTACTCTTTCCAAACGATTGATAAATCATTGCCAAAAAAAGCAGGATTTGAGGGATTACTTAGAGCACTGGAAGAGGCTGTTGATATACAGTTGCAATGGAATAGCCTTGATAATAAGGAAATTTATTCCATTGCAACCAAACTATCAAGTGCTGTTATAAGCAATGCTAAAACAATTATTGTTATTAAAAATGTTGGTCAAGCATTTGATGATTACAACCGAGAAAATTCAATATGCTTGATTTCTGCAATATCAAAAAAGTTATACCAACTTGGATCTAAAATAGCCATAATTATAGAGACAAGTCAAAAACTTCCCGAACAATTAAAGCAAAAGGATTATATTGAAATTTGTGAACTAAAACCATTGAACAATTTGTATATTGGACGTTTAGTTGAACAAGTTGCATCACAAATAACTCATTCTATGTCTATGGTTCAACCATCTATGAATATTATAGATAAGTGTAAAGGTAACCCTAACATCGCCAAGTTAATTGGCAAATATCTTGCTGATAAAATAAATAAATCAGGGGATTCTTCACTGTCGATTTCTGAAATAGAAAGTTTTACCAATAAATATGTAGATGAAATATTAGAGCGACTTGAAGTTGTAAACAAAGAAAAAGATTTGCTCACGGAAATGTGCATTTTTAGAGTTGCTGTTAATGACTTAGCATACGAACAGCTGCCTAATTTTGACAAATCTGTGTTTGAAGACCTTAAAAATAAAATGATGATTGAAGAAACAAATGGAATGTATCAAGTAAATTCTCTAATTATTCAAGGATTGGGAACGCAGATTAAGGATTCTAACAAACTTCATGAAATTGCTGCTAAATATTATGACGAGGAGTATAAGCACACCTCTTGGCGAACTGCAAAAGCAGAATATTTTTATCATGCGAGTTTCAGCAACTCATCACCAAAAACCAAAGAATTGATATATTATAGCAATGATATATTTAACGCTGCCCAAGAGTTAAGTAACAACAGAAACTATATTGATATTGCATTATCTCATTTGGAGACAATACAGCCGTGGAAAAAAGGCTATTGGAGATTCCATCTTTTGTTAGCTTATTGCTACATAATCAAGGACAGATATGCAGAATATGATGAACAATTTAGGCAATCTATTGAATGCTATAAAAATAAAAATCAACAATATGTACCTTATTTTTTGATGATACGAAAGCTAATTCATTCAAGAAAATTAACTGAAGCAGAAATTTTATTGAATGAAGTGCAAGATAAGTTTGGAAGAGATAAGCAACTTGATAGCTTGTGGATTATGTATAGATACGCCAATCAAAGGACAAGAGAACGAGCTGTAAATGATGCAGTTAATATTGCAAATAACCCGCCATATGATATTCATTGTGTAAAAAATATTGTACCCATACTATTTAGAGAGGGGCATACAAAGGAGGCACTTAGGGCAGTTGACGAAATTTTGAAAGTGTGGTCTACAAATGATTGGGCTTCCTCTATGAAACGCAAACTTTTGCTTAGCAAAGATTTTGATGATACACTTTACTATTATGACTATGACGATGATGACGAGTTTATATCAGAAGAATAGTGTTACAAAATTTATCTTAGGAGCGTTCTTAAGTTATTTTTAGCTAAAATGTAATAAAAATGAGAAATTACAACAAAAAAGGCGATCATTAAATCGTCTTTTTTGTTTTTTCACTCCACAGTCTGCACTAATATCCGTGCAAAACCACTCCCGCCACGAGCAATCGGTACAACCTTATAAGCCCCACTAAATGCCGATTCAAAGTTAAACTCAACATAATTTACATAACCGCCGCTTGGCAAGCCGATAATCCGAGCCTCTTCACGGTTGCGGACTATGTTAATTATCACAAAATCCAAATAAGGCATATCCGCCTCCAAAACGCCGATACGCAAACGTGGCTCTTCGGGCGTTAGTTCGATTATGTGTCCGATATAATTATCTCCGTTTGGAATCAACACAGGCTCATCCTCCGCTGGAAAATGCCAAATGCCGTTGGCGGTATCTGTGCCGCCGCTTGCGTACCACCAGCCGCCTCGAATATCTTCAATAATTGCTGTGCCTATTGTGTCTTCGGCGGAAAATCCGCCGTACAGCACATAAAAACTGGGTGCAACTTGTGTACCAAACGGCGTGAAACCCTCTTCGTCTGCCGTTATTAGCAGATTGCCGTTTTTGTCGTAAATGTTAAAGCCGTCTATGTGGAAACCTCGGTCGGTTGTGTCGCCTGAATTTACGGTAAATATGTTGTTGTTTGGCGGCGTGTATGATATTAAGGTTGTTTGTTCGATTAGTTCAACTTCAACAATCGGCTCTTGTTGGGTGAATTGTTCAATTAATCCAACTTGCTCGACTTCGGCGATGTTTTCCGTCTCTTGCGATACTCCGCAAGCCGCAGTTATTGCGACAAGTACGCATATTATGCAAAATTTTTTCATATTCAGCAACTCCTTTTTTGAGATATTTTTCGATATTTGGCTACGTTTCAGCTTTTTGCTAATTCGACTCTTTTTACATTGTACACCCTGGATTTTTGTTTGTCAAAAATTTTTTGAAACTTTTTCGCAATCTGCCGTTACACAAGTGTAAATCCGCATAGACACGTTGAGTAAATTTATAAAAAATGTTGACAAAATTGAAAATCGCAGTATGATTATAAGTATGAGAAGTGAAGACGAACATAGTGTAGGCGGTTTAAGATGTAGCCCGTTTACCCGCCTAACTGTCGAAGAAATCGAACATTTAAGAGCGGAGATTCGGGCTATTGGAGCTGATGAGCGGGTGTTTAGGTTTAACAGAGGTAGACAAACAGGCTACAAGGATAATACTGACGTTGTAAATATCCGATACGATATTTTTCCAAATAAAAATTCAACCCACCCTCGAGACCTAATGAGCGAACGGGCTGTACTTGCACATGAATATTACGGACATCGAGCTAATAGAGGTACTCCGCTATCAAGTGGCAGTTGGAATGACGAATTTCGTGCAAGCTACCAAGCCGCTAAAAATACTCCTAACCTCTCCACTGAGGATAGACGGTATTTGATTTTGGATGCCATAGAGCGTTGCAAGGGAGCATGGCGTTTCGATACGCCACAATAGTTTTATGAGGAGGATTGTTTATGGATTTTAGCACTATAACTTACGAAGAGTCTGAATTATTGGACAACGTAGCCGAAGATTTCGGGCGTTTTGGCAGAACAGAGCGTATATGCTCCCGATGTGGCAATGATTTTGAGCATTTTACAAATAACAGTTCCTATCAAACTAAGTGTAAAACGCCAAATTGTCTTGAAGAAATTTGTCGGGGGATATGATGCGGGACTGGTTGCCCGTACGGCTTGCGGGCGGACACTATCAGTTCCTAAGCTGGCTAGATGACCATAAAATAAAAAATCAGACTTCCAACATACCACAATCGTATATGTTAATAACAACGAATAGAAGGAGACCGTTATGCCCGAACCAACCAACCCAAAACACCCCCGCAATCACACCAAACCAATCCTAATCATCGCAATAATTATGACAGCGATAACCAACGCAGTAACCACCCATTTCGAGCGAGGTGTAACCGCACAATACCCAATCCCCGTCCACTCGCTATACGAAATAATCACAATCCCTGCAGACGGACTGACCGTTCCCTCAGGCGGGACGCTTGTCGTGAACGTGCAAGATTCGCACGTGCGTATCCTACCCGCCTTGGGCGAAGACGTGATAATCGAATACACACCGCCCTCGCCTCAACACGATAACCTGCCGACAATCGCCTTTCAGGACGGATTTGTGGAAATAATCCAACCACCGCAGCAATCAGGATTTTTCAGCAATTCCGCAAATTTAAGGACAATTTCGATATTTTTACCTATTTCCCAGCAAACAACCGCCTTTCACGACATCTCAATCAGTACGCTAGGCGGCGACATAACCATAACGGGTACGCCAACCCTATACATAGCCGATTCCGTTACGTTGCACACAAGGAGCGGTACTATCACACTAGAAGATTTTAACGCAAGAATAATTGCCGCATCGTCAACATCGGGTGCGGTGGATGGGCATTTTATCGGTGCAAACGAAGAAATATTGCTAAATTCAATCTCGGGTGCAATTTCCGCCAGACGGATTAACACAGATATATGGACTGGCGTTATTACGCTCTCGTCAACCTCGGGCTTGATAAACGGCTTTGAAATTGTCGCCAACGAGATTTTTGCGACGAACAACTCGGGCAATGTGATGCTCTCGTGGATTTCAACCAAAAAACTGACCACTTCCACCACATCGGGCGATATTTTCATTACAAATCCATTCAGAATAAACCACTTAAATCTTGACTCCGCCAGCGGCTCCATAAACCTCAACAACGTCCCGACCACCGCCAGCAGAAATTTGGGTACAACATCTGGAAACATAAGGATAGACGGGCAACACCAATAGCCCTCAGAGCGTTTTGGATTTTAGAAAAAAGGAGAATCCCATGAACAATGACAATCAAAAGGATCAAAATCAAGAATCCCCACGCCGCAACTGGAACAAAATAGTAATAATCGCCGTGGTTTTGGCAATAACGGCAATAAGCAGCCTAGTAACTAGCCATTTGTGGCGGAGCGATTATGAAGAACCGCTTATCGTTGCCGAAAACGAACCCGCCACCCACCTCGAAGAACTTCGACAATTCCTCGCCGCTCGTGAACAAGCCGAGCGTATCGTGGTCGATCGCACGCCAATCGTGCCAGTATCGACAAATTTTGAAATCCCCGAAGAACTTCTGCGAACAAACCCAGGCATATCACTCGCCCTGAACGTCTCGGATTTGAATGTGGAAATCCAGCCGCATACCGCAAACGACATACTGATAACATACACACCACCGCAGGACAGCCAACTCGAAATGCCCATTACCGTTACACAAAACGGCGGCACAGTAGAGATATTCCGCCCAGCCGACACCACGGAACACAGTTGGTCGCACGGCAGCACGAATATCCGCTGGACGGGCGGGCGGTCAGGCTTTAATGGCTGGCAAGTCCCCGCCGAGGAATTGGGCACTATAACCATCTATATCCCGCAAAATACCACGTCCCTTGACCACGTCAACATCACAAACAGCGGTGGAATCCGTATCACAGGCGACCCGAACGTCCTCATTGCCAACACAATTCACGCAAACACAACGAGAGGCGGCATAACAGCCACGGATTTTAACGTCCGATCCGCCCAGTTCAACTCCTCGTCTGGGAACGTGAACGGGACGTTCATTTTTGCGGAAGATTTGGCGTTTTCAACCAGTTCGGGCAATATTACAGCCACACGAATCTCTGCCACGGCGGGTAGTGTCCGATTTTCTGCCTCGTCAGGTAGGGTTACTGCCCGTGAGCTTGATACCCGCCATTTGAACGTCCACGTCTCCTCAGGGAACGTGAATTTTTCGCAAATAGCCGCCGATAATGTGAATATCTCGGCTTCTTCGGGCGGTGTGTTAGTGGAAGATTCCACCGCAATAACCCGCCTAAGTGCCACCGTTAGCAGCGGTTCTATCCAGATCAACAACATCAACACTCCCGCCCGCAACATGATTCTCAATGCAAGTAGCGGAACGGTGCGGGTAGACGGCGTTGAGATTACCGATTCCGCTGAAACGGCGGCATTATCGGCATTGGAATTTTCGCCCATACCGCAGGACGGCTTGCGATTGGGTTCGGGTGCATCTTTGCTCCTGAATATCCCTGAAATGAACGTAGAAATCAGGGAACACGCCACGGACACAAAAGATATACTCATCACATACACACCGCCGCAAGACAGCCGTTTGGAGATGCCGCATACCGTTATCATGGATGGCGGCACGGTGGAGATATTCCAGCTCGCAAACAACACGCAACATACCTGGCGAGACGGGGCAATGAGCCGCACCTGGATTGGCGGGCTACCAGGATTAAACGGCTGGCAAGTCGCCGCCGAGGAACGAGGTAGCTTGACGGTCTACGTGCCACGGAACGACACAGCCCTTAATCAAGTTGACATTCACGCCCGTGCTGGCGAAGTCCGCATAACGGGCAGCCCGAACCCGAACGTCCGCATAGCCAACGCAGTCCACGTCAACGCAACCAACGAACGAATAATAGCCACGAATTTGAACGCAGGGGTCGCCCAGCTTCATTCGATGTGGGGTACAGTGGACGGAGCGGGCATCTTTGCGGACGACATCTCGTTGTCGAGCGGTTCTGGCAGTGTTATAGCCACGCAAATATCAACCATGGGCGATGTGTGGTTGTCCAGTTTGTGGGGCAGGGTTGTCGGCTACACTATTGATGCCAGGCATTTGAATGTCAACGGTTCGTCTAGCAATATGAATCTGTCGCAGATTACCGCCGAGAATGTGAATATTTCGACTTCCTCGGGGGATGTTGTGGTGGAAGATTCCGCAGTAGACCGTCTTAATGCATCCACTAATAGCGGATCTATTTATGTCAGCAATATTGAGGTAAATGAGGATAGTATGATTCTTAGTGCCAGTAGCGGCACGGTGCAAGTGAATTAAGAAACAGTACAAATGCCACAGCTTTTGTGGTATAATGACTGTACCAAGAAAACAATAACAAAGGAGACCCCCAAATGAAATTTTCACAAATGCAATACAATCGCCCAAACGTGGACGAAATAGCTGAAACGTCCAATCAGCTAACAGCCGAATTAGCCGCCGCAACCACCGCCGAACAGGCTTTTGCGGTATACGAAAAATATGACGACTTTAGCGAAAAAACTGGTTCAATGTTCAATTTGGCGGAAATTCGCCACACTTTGGACACAACCAACGAATTTTACGCCACCGAAAAAGATTTTATTGATGAATACGGTCCAAAAGCAGAGGAACTTCATCAAAAATGGACAGAAACGTTATTAAAATCCCAATTTCGTCCGCAAATGGAAGAAAAATGGGGAAATTTGATGTTTTTGAATGCGGAAATTGAGTTGAAGACGTTTAAGCCCGAAATTATCGAAGATTTGCAGGAAGAAAACCGCCTAATCACAGAATACGACAAATTAATGGCAAGCGCACAAATCGATTTTGACGGCAAAAAGTTGACTTTGGCACAAATGGGCAAATATGCGGAAAATCCCGACCGCAAAATTCGCGAAGATTCTATACGGGCAACTGCGGGCTGGCGAATGAACCAAGCCGCCCAACTGGACGAAATTTACGATAAGCTGGTAAAAATCCGCACAAAAATTGCCCAAACTTTGGGGCATGAGAAATTCACGCAAGTTGGCTATTATCGTATGCAACGCAACTGTTACGACAAGGAAATGGTAGCAAAGTTTCGGGACGGCGTGAAAAAGTACATTGTTCCAATAGTAACCAAGCTAAAAGCGGAACAAGCCGCCAGAATCGGAGTTGACCGCATAAAATTTTACGATAATGCTTTTGAATATCCCGACGGAAACGCCACGCCGAAAGGCACTCCAGAGGAAATTTTTGCACACGGCAAAAAAATGTATCACGAACTTTCGCCAGAAACCGCTGAATTTATCGATTTTATGCTAGAAAACGAATTGTTTGATGTTATAACTCGACCAGGAAAATCCCCTGGCGGCTATTGTTCCACACTTCCCGAATATAAAGCACCGTTTATTTTCGCCAATTTTAACGGTACTTCGGGCGATATTGACGTTCTCACGCACGAGGCAGGGCACGCTTTGGCGGCACATATTGCCATGAACAACATCAAGCCGTCCGCATTGCAGGAATATTCCGCCGAAACCGCCGAAATTCACTCGATGAGCATGGAATTTTTCACTTGGCCGTGGATGAAGGGCTTTTTCGCCGAGCAAACCGACAAATATTATTATAGCCACCTTGCATCTGCGTTGATTTTTATCCCGTACGGCACAATGGTTGACGAGTTTCAGCACATAATGTACGAAAACCCCCAACTTACGCCAGCCGAACGCCACCAAGAATGGCTAAAACTAGAGGCTCAATATCGTCCATGGCTGGATTTGTCGGATATTCCGTACATCAGCGAAGGGCGTATGTGGCAAGCACAACTGCACATTTATTTGTATCCTTTCTATTATATAGATTATTGTTTGGCACAGATTATGGCGTTGAGTTTTTGGGCGATTGACCAGAAAAATCACAGCGAGGCTTGGCAAAAATATTTGCGGCTGCTTTCGTTGGCTGGCACGAAAACTTTCGTGGATTTGATTGGAGATGCTGGGTTGCCCACGCCGTTTGTTGCCGATAACTTGAAGTTGGTTTCTGATGCGGCTTTGGAATGGTTGAATAAACGGAAATAAAATTTTTAGCAACATTAAAAGGGGGAACGAAATGGTTTTCGGTATCATTTTTGCTGTAATTGCTGCTTTCGTTGTTTTTTTCGCTGGCACAGGCTCGTGGAGTGATATTAAGGCTAAATTTAGTGCATATACACTCCCCGAAAACGGGATTGTTATCATAAATATCGCTCTTGGTCTACTCGCTGGGCTTCTGACTATTGCCATTTCACTGAACGTCTCTGGTTGGATAATGCGGCTTGCTTTAGTAGTTGGAGCAATCTTAATAATGTGCATTGCCGCAATCTGCATCATACGCTATATCGGCAACCGAAGAGGGCTTAAAGAAAGAAGTTTAGATAAATCGGCTTTTATTTTGGACTACCTTGAGCAAAGACCAAGCTATGAGTTATGCGTTCGAGTGGTTATGCCGAAAGAGTCGGGAGGTGGTGTTGTAGGTTTTTTAAAGGGATTGCTTGAAGAACCTGCTGGACCAGTTGTTGTTGAGGGGTTAGAGTGGGCTAAAGAACAGTTGCTCCCCCTAGCTGACGATTTTCGCCATTTAATCAAGAGATGCGGAGATGTTGAGGATGCTATCCAAAATCACAGAAACCTCCTTAAAAGTTATGACGAATTGGATAAAATCGAGCGTTCAGCCCTCCCTGTTGTAGATTTGCAAAAATATGCAGAAAATTTGTTGGTGGATTTAATAGCAAGATTACGCAGTTATGACACGGTTCTAAAATCCCCTTCTTCGAACGACAACCCTCGAATGAATCTCCAAGGGCAAATCAACAAAAGCCAAGAATTGGGGATTCAACAAGTTGAGTTGGTAGTAAAAACGCAACAAACCGTTAGTGAATTGTTGCGGCGGATAGACAAATGCTTCGTTGACTTAGTAGGACTCGGCACTACAGATACGGAAAAAGTTCAGGAAATAATCGATGCCCTAAACACCACAGTCAGCCAAATGAACGAATAAAAATTAAAACGAACGCAAAAAATCTAATACAATTCGGATAAAACCAATAAAAAATGACTACCCAATTAACTCATATTTCCAAATTTTCGGTGTTTCGTAGGGGCGGATATTATCGTCAAATTATGAGTTGTCTGGATAGTCATAATAAAAAATGAGCGGGTCAAGGGGCGCGCCCCTTGCGGGGTGTGGGGCAGAGCCCCACGGTTTTAAGCACTTAAGAATGGAGAATTGAGAATGGGAAAAATGCTTGATGGATTTAGGGCCTTTTGGAATGATTTGGGCGATGTTTTTGCAAGTCCCGAAAGAATGGATCGGTTGAATATAGCCGATATTGAAAAAGCGTTGGCGAAAGCGAAACACGCCGCCGCCTCTTTTATTGGAAGACCTGTACGCTTGCAAAGTGAAGTTGTTGAGCTTGAAAAAGAAGAGATTGAACTCACGGAAAAGGCAAAACTGCTGAAAAGTAGGCAAGAATTGGATGCGGCAAGAAAATTGGTAGGGCGTTTGGCGGGTGTAAAAAAGGATCTTGAAATCAAGCGTGCAGAATACGAAGATGCAAGGCAAGCTGCTGATGCTTGGAAGACTAGAATCCGAAGCCTTGAAGATGAACTAGAAAAGCGAAGAAGAGAGACTGCCGATCGACAAAATCGAATGGATATAGCGAAATCTACGGAGGCTATAGGCAAGTCCATTGATGCCGTTGATAAACGTGTGAAAAGTGGAGTTGCGGGCAAATTTGAGGCTCAAGTAAGGGCTGCCGAGGACAAAGCTGAGGGTTACATGGCACTTTCCGGACTAGACGAAGAAGCCGAACTAGCAAAAAAACTAAAGGACGCAGAAATAGACGCTTTACTCGATTCCCTTTAAAACCGTGGGGCTCTGCCCCACACCCCGCAAGGGGCGCGCCCCTTGACCCCATCGTTCGTTTTTTATGGGTCTTGGTTTTGCTTAATTGTTTCAGGTTTTTTGTTTGTTGGGCAAAAACCTGTTTGTTTGTGTTGTAATATCCCCAATGGCGAATCTAGAGCCAAAACCAAATTTAAAGTTTGTCCACTTTACAAAGTGGCGGGGTCTGGGGCTAG